>CAZLTO010000058.1:0-7077 GCA_964562475.1 uncultured Sphingobium sp.
ATGTCCGGCGCGCCGATCATGATCGGCACGAACCAGTTGCCGAAGCCGCCGATGATCGCGGGCATCACCATGAAGAACACCATGATGAGACCGTGCGCGGTAATCAGCACGTTCCAGAGGTGATAGGCCTGATCGAGCGAGGCGGTTCCGCCTTCGGCCAGCGAGGCCCAGCCCTGAAGATATTGTATGCCCGGCTGCGCAAGCTCAACGCGCATCAGGCCGGAGATACCGCCGCCGATCACCCCCGCGATGATCGCGAAGATGAGGTACAGCGTGCCGATGTCCTTGTGGTTGGTCGACATGAACCAGCGGGCGAAAAACGCCGGCTTGTGATCCGCGTCGTGATGATCCTGTGCGTGACCATGCGTGTCTGCTGCAATCGTCGTCATGATGAGGAGACCCTTATATCAAATCTTAGCCGGAACGGCGGGCGCGGGCGCAGCAGCGGTGGCGGCTTCTGCGGCGCCATTACCCTTGGGGTCGCCGCCCTGCGAGCGGACCCACTGCTCCCACTCGGCTTGCGGACGCGCCTCGATAGCGATCGGCATGAAGCCATGTTTCACGCCGCACAGCTCGGAGCACTGGCCGTAATAGACGCCCGGCTTCTCGATGGTGATGGCGAGTTCGTTCAAGCGCCCCGGCACGGCGTCCAGCTTGAACCACAGTGAAGGCACCGCGAAGCTGTGGATCACGTCCGCACCGGTGATGATGAGCTTGATCGGGCGGCCAACCGGTAGCACGAGACGATTATCGACCGCGAGCAGATTGGGCTCGCCATTTTCCAGCGCCTTTTCCGGCGGCAGAATGTTGGAAACAAATTCCGGGATACCCTGATAGGGATACTCATAACCCCAATCCCATTGATAGCCGGTAATCTTAACCGTGACCGCGTCCTTGGGGGCAGGCTTGTATTGCTCCGCGATCAGGCTGATCGACGGCACAGCGATGGCGACGAGGATCAGCACCGGAACGACGGTCCAGATGATCTCGATCAGCGTATTGTGTGCTGTCTTGGAAGGCACGGGGTTCGCGGCGCGGCGGAAGCGGACCACGATATAGAGCATCAGGCCGAGCACGAACAGCGAGATCACCGTGATGATCGGCATCAGCAGATCGTTGTGCATCCAGCGCGCCTGGCGGCCAGTGGGGCTGAACTGCTCCTGGATCTTGTATTCGCCCGGCATCGGCATGCCGATGCCCTGCGTGGGCTTCATGCGCTCGGGCGCGGCGACCTTTTCTTCTGCTACCGGGGCGGCAGCATTAGCAGAGTCGGCGGGGGCGGCGTCAGCCGGAGCGGCAGCCGATTCGACGGGAGCCGCCGCAGCCGGGGCAGCTTCCTGCGCCAGAGCCTGATGTGATACGGCCACCGCTGGCGCCAATGCCAGCAATCCCGCAGCAAACAGTGATTTCACGATATTCATAGGCGTTTGATACCCCGTTCCCCTTGGCCTTGCCCCCTTGCCACGACGCGCACGTCGCAGGGACACAACTGGCGGGCTTATAGGCAGGCTTGCCGCAAGGCTCAAGCCGCAAAACGGGGTTTTTCTTCACGGTTGCAAGAGCCGCCCTTCCCCCCTATCTGCACCGCGTAACAGGGACTGGACTCACACCTCATGAACGAAGACGCGATACTGGCGGAATTTCGCGCGGCGGATGCGCTGCTCGAAGGGCATTTCATCCTCTCCTCGGGCAAGCACAGCGCTTATTATCTGCAATGTGCGCGGGTGCTGATGAGCGCCGAACGGGCGGGACGACTGGCGCTTGCGCTGGTGCAGAAGCTACCGCGCGACCTCAAATCCGAGATCGATCTGGTGGTGTCGCCCGCTATGGGCGGCCTCATCATCGGCCATGAAATGGGCCGCGCACTGGGCGTCGACGCGATATTTCTGGAACGGCCCGAGGGCACTTTCACACTGCGGCGCGGTTTCACGATCGAGCCGGGGCAGAAGGTGCTGCTGGTCGAGGATGTGGTGACGACCGGCCTGTCGTCGCGCGAGGCGATGGATGCGGTGCGCGCCGAGGGCGGCATCGTGCTCGCCGAGGCGGCGCTGGTCGATCGCTCGGCCGGTGAAGCGGACCTTGGGGTACCGTTCTACCCGCTCGTGTCGCTCAATTTCCCCGTCTATGATGCTGACGCCTTACCGCCTGAGCTGGCTGGCACGCCCGCGACCAAGCCGGGCAGCCGGAAAAACGCCGGCTAGTGGCCGAGCCGTCGCCCCTGCGCCTCGGCGTCAACATCGACCATGTGGCGACGATCCGTAATGCGCGCGGCGGGGACCATCCCGATCCGGTGCGGGCCGCGCTGCTCGCGGTGGAGGCAGGCGCGGACGGCATTACGGCGCATCTGCGTGAAGACCGGCGCCATATCCGCGACGAGGATATCGCCAGCCTGATCTCTGCGCTCACCGTGCCGCTGAATCTCGAAATGGCGGCAACGGCAGAGATGCTGGAGATCGCGCTGCGCCACAGGCCGCACGCCGCCTGCATCGTGCCCGAGAAGCGCGAGGAGCGCACCACCGAGGGTGGGCTGGACGCGGCGGGGCAGTTCGACAACCTCGCGCCGATGGTGAAGGCATTGGGGGATGCAGGCGTGCGCGTCTCTTTTTTCATCGAGCCTGATGTCGCACAGATCGACGCCGCGATCCGCCTCGGCGCGCCGGTGGTGGAGTTTCACACCGGCAGCTACGCGCATCTTGCGGGACAGGCGCGCGCCGACGAACTGCGTCGCATATCCGACGCCGCCGCCTTGGCCGCGCGCAATGGGATCGAGCCGCATGCGGGGCATGGGCTGACGTTCGATAATGTCGGCCCGATTGCGGCGATCCCGCAGATCCGCGAATTGAATATCGGGCATTTTCTGGTCGGCGAGGCGATCTTCACCGGCTTTGCCGACGCGATCCGCACGATGCGCGCGCATATGGATAATGCGCGGTGATTATTGGCTTAGGCTCAGACCTCTGCAACATCGAGCGCCTCGCGCGCGTGCTGGAGAAATATGGCGAGCGGTTCGAGCAGCGCTGCTTCACCGAGATCGAGCGCGCCAAGGCTACCAGGCGCCCGTTCACCAAGGCGGGCACGCTCGCCAAACGCTTCGCCGCCAAGGAAGCCTTCTCCAAGGCGATCGGCACCGGCTTTTCGCGCGGTGTGTTCATTAAGGACATCGGCGTGGTCAACACCCCCTCCGGAGCGCCGACTTTAGCGCTCACTGGCGGCGCGGCGGCGCGGCTCGCCGAGATGACCCCCGCAGGCCATAGCATGCGCGTTCATCTTACGCTCACGGACGATCATCCATGGGCACAGGCGTTCGTCATACTGGAAGCCGTGCCTGACGAACGATGAGCAGGGATGACCAAGAGATGAGCAGCCTATCCGAAGCCGCCGAAGAGCCCGCTGCGCCCACTGCGGCAAAACATGGCGTCGACTGGTGGGGCGAGCTGAAGAGCCTCGCGGTGCTGCTGCTCTGCGTGCTCGGCTTTCACAGCTTCATCGCCAAGCCGTTTTATATCCCCAGCGAATCGATGATGCCGGTGCTTTTGAAAGGCGACCGGCTGGTGGTCAGCAAATATCCCTATGGCTGGTCCTATGCGTCGCTGAGTTTCCATCCGCTCTCGTTCATCCCCGGCCGCGTGCTGGGGCGGATGCCGGAGCGCGGCGATATCGTGATCGTCACGCCGCAGGGCAGTCGCGAGGATTATATCAAGCGGGTGATCGGCCTGCCCGGCGACACGATCGAGCTGCGCAGCGGCGTGGTGATCCTGAACGGTGTGCCGGTGCCACAGAAGACGCTGCCACCGCTGATGCTGCCGGTGGACGCCAACGCCCCCTGCCCGCCGGACCAGTTCCCCGGCGCGCTGATGACGGGCGATGACAACAGGCAATATTGCAAGCTGCCCGTGATCGAGGAAACGCTGCCCAATGGCCGCCATTACCAGATCATCGACATCGGCCCCAATCCCGCTGGACTCGACTGGTATCCGCCTACAAAGATTCCGGCGAACCATCTGTTCCTGATGGGCGACAATCGCGACAACAGCGCGGACAGCCGCGCGACACTGGCCGAACGCGGCCTTGGCGGGCCGGTGCCGATAGAAAGCATCGGCGGGCGGGCGGAGTTCATCACCTTCTCGGTCGACGGCACGACAAGCCTCAATCCGCTAAGCTGGTGGACTTCGCTCCGTGGCGGGCGCGCGGGCGCGAGCCTGCATGCGGAGGGGAAGTGAGCGCTGATTTGGGCTAGAGTATTGATGTTAATATGGTCGTTCTTCTAATAATCCGTGTTAAATCATGCCTATGACGACTGCCGAACTCATTTCGACCGCCGCTGCCGGTGTAGCGCTGCTGGGCGCGGCGGCTGCATGGGGCGCTATTATAACGAACTATTTGATTTCTAAGAAGAACATTAGAACACAAATCAACATCGCGGCACGTAATTCTCGCGCAGGGGTAGTAAGTGCAAATAGGCAAAAGTGGATTGATGCTATTCGAGAAGATGTAGCGGATTTCATATCAACTCGATCGCGGATCGCAGTATTAAAGTATGCTGGTAGCTTCAATCAAACAGGGCAAGATACGCTGCTAGCTGAGGAGCGAGATCTTCGGGCTAAGCTGGTAATGCTCCGAGCAAGAATTGATATGCGCTTAAACCATAGCGAAAACGATCATCTCTCATTGCTTTCAGCATTAGACCAATATGATCATGAGGCGTCAGATAAAACATCAAAAAGATTGCGAGACGTGGCTCGCAAAATTTTTAGGGACGAGTGGAGCCGGTTGAAGAAGGAAGCAAGTGGGATCGATCCGTTGGTTAAGGAAGCTATACCGAAACGACCTATTTAATTACCCAATATCAGGGGTGCATGCCCTCGCCCTGCATCTGGTGCATCTGCTGCTGCATCGCCATGATCTCGGCGCGGGATTTGAAATCCAGGAGCGTCACGCTGAAGATCAGCACGGAGTTGGCCGGGATCGGGCCGGTCACCTTGTCGCCATAGCCAAGCGCGGGCGGGATGAAGAGCTGATACTCGCCGCCGCGCTTCATCAGTTGCAGCGCTTCCGAGAAGCCGGGGACGACGCCATCGACCGGCATCGCGGTCTGCTCATTCTGGTCGAATATCTTGCCGTCGATCAACGTGCCGGTGTAGCCCACCAGCGTCACGTCCTCTTTCGTCGGGCTCGGCCCCTCGCCTTCCCTGATGACCTTGTATTGCAGGCCGCTGTCCGTGGTGATGACGCCTGCTTCCTTGCCGTTCTTCGCGAGGAACGCGGTAGGCGAGGCGACCAGATGGCGCTGCCCGGCATAAGCAAGGCCAGCCGACGCCAGCACCACCGCGGCAACGCCGATCCACAAGCGGGCGATGGAGCCTTTGGCGATCGGGCGAAGCGGAACGGCGGTGACGGACATGGATCAGCCTCTGAGGGAATAGACGCACAAAAGAAATGCGGGCCTTGCGAACCCGCACTTGCAGAACTTACCGGACGCCGTCGCGCTCCATGCGCTTGCGCTCCATCTTGCGGGCGCGGCGCACGGCAGCCGCCTTTTCGCGGGCGCGCTTTTCCGAAGGCTTCTCGTAATGACGGCGCAGCTTCATCTCCCGATACACGCCTTCACGCTGCAGCTTCTTCTTGAGCGCGCGCAGTGCCTGATCGACATTATTGTCGCGGACGATGATTTGCATAAGGCCGTCTTGCTCCAATCCATCAAGGCTGCGGGGGGGCGATTCTGCCCGGCGCGCAGCCGTTAAAAACAACAAAAACAACAACGCCGCAGACATAAGCCTGCGTCGGGATCGGCGCGCCCTACCAGCGAACAGGCTTAACATCAAGCATAAAGCGGTCCTTTTCGGCTAGAGCTGCGCCATTTCTGCTGCCATAAGCGATGCCATGACCAGCTTCACGGTAAACGACCGCCCCGTGCATTATAAAATGGACCCGGAGACGCCTTTGCTCTGGGCGTTGCGCGACGCCTCCAACCTTACCGGCACCAAATATGGCTGCGGCACCGGGGATTGCGGCGCGTGCACGGTGGATGTCGATGGCGAGGCGGTGCGCTCCTGCCGCATATCGATTGCGGCGTGCGAGGGGCGATTTGTCACCACGATCGAGGCGCTGTCGGCCGACCGCAGCCACCCGGTGCAGCAGGCGTGGATCGAGGCCAACCTGCCGCAGTGCGGCTATTGCCAGCCGGGCATGATCATGGCCGCCGCCGTGCTGTTGCGGAAGAACCGCGCGCCGAGCGACGCGGACATCGACGGCGCGATCACCAATATCTGCCGCTGCGGCACCTATCCGCGCATCAGGGGAGCGATTCGTCGCGCGGCGGAGATGCTGTCGGGCGGCGCGCCTGCTCCTAATGCGGCTGCGCCTTCTGCGGGAGAAGGCGGTGAGGCGCCCGCGGCTCCAACCCCGGTTGATTAGGCTTGCGCCCAGTGGCGCATCATATTGTGATAGACGTTGGTGAGGCGCAGCACTTCTTCATCCGTGCTGCCGTGGCGGATGGTGAGCGCCTGAATCGACTGATCGAGCTCGAACAGCATCGCGCGCGCCTCCGCGCTCACCACCAGCGACTGCATCCAGAAGAAACAACTGATCCGCTCGCCGCGCGTCACCGGCGTCACCTTGTGCAGGCTGGAGCTGGGATAGAGCACCATATGCCCGGCGGGCAGCTTGTAGGAAACGCGCCCGAACGGCCCCTCTATCTCCAGTTCACCGCCGTCATAGTCCTCCGGGTCGGTGAGGAAGATCGTCGCCGAGAGATCGGTGCGGATGCGGGTGCCGCTTGGCGTGTGGATACGCACGGCGTTGTCGACATGGGTGCCGAAGGTCTCGCCCGGCCCATAGCGATTGAACAGCGGCGGAAAGATCGTGTGCGGCAGGGCCGCCGAAACGAACATCGGATTGGCGTTCAGCGCCTGCACGATCAGGGCGCCGACCTCCACCGCCTCGGCCGAGCCCTCCGGCAGCTGCTGGTTGCGCTTGGCCGTCGCCGACTGGTGGCCCGAGGTGACGTTGCCGTCGGCCCAGTGACCGGCGTCCAGCCGCGCGCGCAACGCCGTGACCTCGGCCTTGGTGAACACCTCG
>CAZLTO010000059.1:0-2160 GCA_964562475.1 uncultured Sphingobium sp.
CGAATATGTGATGCTGAAAGACAAGAACGACAGCGACGAGGACGCGCGCGAGTTGGTGCGCCTGATCCGCAAATACAAGCTGCCCGCCAAGGTCAACCTCATTCCGTTCAACCCGTGGCCGGGCGCGATCTACGAATGTTCGAGCCCTGAGCGGGTGAAGCGCTTCTCTGAAATCATCTTTGAAAGCGGCATCAGCGCGCCGGTGCGGACGCCCAGAGGGCGGGACATCGCCGCCGCCTGCGGGCAACTGAAAACGCAAGCCACGAAGATGAGCCGGGCGGAGCTGGACCGGCTGGCGGAAGAAAAGCAGGCGGCGTTGGGTTAGTGGATTAGAACCTTCCCACTGCATCGGGGCAAGCGCGGGCGACATGCTGCGTAACATCCCACTGCGGCTTATAAACAGCGCGACCACCGCGAATTTGAGCGCATGACATATCGCCCTCGGCACCCTCGACTGCCGCTAGGGTGCGGCCATAATGGTCCTCGCCATAACGCCGGATCGGCATGCTCGATCGCACCATCGCGCCTAACGTGCTGGTGGCGGCGTAGGGATCACCGGGCGCACAATCCCTACCGGGACGGCAATGGCCCGGCAGCTCCGGCGCATCGATACCCACGAGGCGAACCCGCTCGCCGCCGCATCTCAACGTATCGCCATCAATGGCATTGCAGCCGGTGACAACAGCTTCATAGCTGTCTGCGGCCTTGGCCTCCCGGTCAGAGAATTGGGAGGAACCGATGCCAACCGCCATTCCCGCAAAAGCTGCGGCAAGCAATATGGTATAGGGCTTTATGGCGCTTGACGCGCTGCGTCGGCTATCAGCCCAACGCGAGTGTAGCGGAACCACATTGTTGTGGCCGTGCCACGACGTCCGATATTGCGCACGGCGCTTCATGGGACGGTTTTAGGAACTACACGTTAATGTCTTCTAATTGCTGATGGTATATTCAGATAAACCAATCCAGCCTCAAGCCGCCTTTTGCAGCTCCAGCTCGCCCCTGCCCCAGATCTCGACCAGCGCGGCGACCAGCTCGACCATCATCGCTTCGCTGTGCGCGGGGCCGGGGGTGAAGCGTAGGCGCTCGGTGCCGCGCGGCACGGTCGGGTAATTGATTGGCTGCACATAGACGCCATAATCGGCGAGCAGGATGTCGCTGATCTTCTTGGCCTTGACCGGATCGCCGACCATCAGCGGGACGATGTGGGTGACGGACGGCATCACCGGCAGCCCCGCCTCGGCCATCAGGCGCTTCAGTGTCGCGGCGGACGCCTGCTGCCCTTCGCGTTCGACGCTCGACTGCTTCAGGTGCCGCACCGACGCCAGCACGCCTGCGACCAGCACCGGCGCGAGCGATGTCGTGAAGATGAAGCCCGGCGCGTAGGAGCGGATGCAATCGATGATCATCTGGTCCGCCGCGATATAGCCGCCCATCACGCCGAACGCCTTGCCGAGCGTGCCCTCGATGATCGTCACGCGATCCGCAACCTCGTCCCGCTCGGTGATGCCGCCGCCGCGCGCGCCATACATGCCGACGGCGTGGACCTCGTCGCAATAGGTAAGTGCGTTGAACTCGTCCGCGAGATCACAGAAGGCCGCGATCGGCGCGACATCGCCGTCCATCGAATAGACGCTCTCGAACGCGATCAGCTTGGGCGTTTCCGGGTCTTCGGCTTCCAGCAACTCGCGCAAATGCGCGACATCGTTGTGGCGGAACACGCGCTTCTCGCAGCCGGAATTGCGGATGCCCGCGATCATGCTGGCGTGATTGAGCTCGTCCGAGAAGATGACGCAGCCGGGCAGCAGCTTGGCGAGCGTCGCCAGCGTCGCCTCGTTGGAGACATAGCCGGAGGTAAAAAGCAGCGCCGATTCCTTGCCGTGGAGATCGGCCAGCTCGGCTTCGAGGTCGACATGATAATGGGTATTGCCGCCAATGTTGCGCGTGCCGCCCGAGCCGGCGCCAACATCGTGCAGCGCTTCCTCCATCGCCGCGACGACCTTCGGGTGCTGGCCCATGCCGAGATAATCGTTGGAGCACCAGACGGTGATCGGCTTGGGGCCATTATGCCCATGAAAGCAGCGCGCATTAGGATAGGCGCCCTTGTTGCGCAAAATGTCGAAAAAGACCCGATAGCGGCCTTCGGTTTTCAGCCCGTGGCAC
>CAZLTO010000059.1:2170-7010 GCA_964562475.1 uncultured Sphingobium sp.
GCCGGTCGATCGCCTGGCTGAAAATCGCTTTGTAGTTCGTCATATCCCGCGCCGCCGACCCTCTGATGTCGCATCACCCCAAGGCGCCTCCCCTTAGCGCGAGGCCGCCGTCATTTCCAGTGATAATGGCTCGCACTTAATGGCGTCTGTCCATTATAGGGCATTGATCTGCGTCAAGCCATAGGATGCGAGCGCGGGGCGCAGCGATTCTACGTCAGGATCGAGGCGGGTGAAGACCGCGATGCCGAGCGGAGGCACATCCGGCCAGGGCATATCTCCGTTGAGATATGCAATCCGGCGGGCGATCCCTTCGCCTCCATCGAGGAACGCGAGCGGGCGGGTTCCGAGTTCGCGCGCGGCGGCTTCAAGCTCCTGCTGCACCAACGGAAAATGGGTGCAGGCGAGAACCACGCTATCCATCCGCTCGCCGCCCGGCTGATCGAGCAGCCCGGCCAGTGCATCGCGGGCGATGGCGGGGTTCAGCGCCTCGCCGCGCAGCTTCGCCTCCGCCAGCACGACCAGAGCGGCGCTGCCATGCCTCAGCACCGTGCAATCCGCGCCGTGCTCCGTGGCCAGCCGGTCGACATAAGGCTGGCGCACGGTCGCCTCGGTGCCGAGAACGCCGATAACGCGGGTCTTGGACGAGAGCGCGGCTGGCTTGATCGCGGGAACCGTGCCGACGACCGGAATATCGAGCGCCGCGCGCACGAACGAGAGCGCGATGGTCGAGGCCGTGTTGCAGGCGATGACGGCGATGCGCGGCCGATAGCGCTCCACCAGCCGCCCGAGCAGCGCAGGCACGCGCGCGGCGATCTCCGCCTCGCTCTTGGTGCCATAAGGAAAGCCCGCGCTGTCGGCCGCGTAGACGATCGGCATATGTGGCAGGCGTTTGCGCGCCGGTTCGAGGATCGACAGGCCGCCGACGCCGGAATCGAAAAACAGCACGGGCGCATCCACTGATATGTCTCGGGCAGTCATGCGCGCCTGTGTCCGCGTTCAGCAACGCCAAGTCAAGCCGGGCCAGCCCTTGCCCTGTTCATGCAACATACAGTAGGTTTGATACGTTATCGCAACTATGAGCCGTACTACTGACTGGATTGCTTCATGGCCCTGATCGACCATTTTCTGGATCGCCTCATCAAGCGCGGCACATTGACTTTGGTGCGCGCCGATGGATCGAGCCGGACATTCGGCACCCCCGATCCGGCCTATCCGAATGTCACGCTGCGGTTCAGGGATGCGAAGGTGGCCCGCGACATGTTGCTCGACCCGCGGCTCGGCCTCGCCGAAGCCTATATGGATGGGCGCGCAACGGTGGACGGCGACGACATCATGGGCCTGATATCCCTCGCGCGCAGCAATTCGCCGTGGGAGAAAAACGGCAGGCTCGACCGGGTCGGCCCGTTCAGGTCCGCCTTCAAAAAGGCGTCGCGCCGCCTTGCCCAGATCAATCTCCGCACCGCCTCCAAGGCCAATGTCGCCCATCATTACGACCTCTCCGGCGCGCTTTACGACCTGTTTCTGGACAAGGACCGCCAATATAGCTGCGCCTATTGGGACGGCGACCATGATGATCTCGACAAGGCGCAGGAGGACAAGAAGGCGCACATCGCCGCCAAGCTATACCTCAAACCCGGCATGAAGGTGCTCGATATCGGCTGCGGCTGGGGCGGGATGGCGCTCTATCTTCACCGCAAATGCGGCGTCGATGTGACCGGGATCACCTTATCGGAGGAGCAGCTAGGCATTGCCCGCCAGCGGGCGGCGGAGGCGGGCGTCGCGGATCATGTCCGCTTTGAGCTGATCGATTATCGCGACATGACAGGGAGCTTCGACCGGATCGTCTCGGTCGGTATGTTCGAGCATGTCGGCGTCCCCTATTTCCGCGAGTTCTTCCGCTGCTGCCACAATCTGCTCAACCCGGAGGGCGCGATGCTGCTCCACACGATAGGGCGCATGGGCGGGCCAGGCAGCACCGATGCCTTTACGCGCAAATATATCTTCCCCGGCGGCTATATTCCTGCGCTGTCCGAAATTGTGGCGGCGAGCGAAGCCAACCGGCTGATGGTGACGGATGTCGAGTCGCTGCGGCTGCATTACGGGCGCACCTGCCGCGCCTGGTATGAGCGTTGCCAAGCCAACCGCGCACAGATCGAGGCGCTCTACGACGCGCGTTTCTTCCGCATGTGGAGCTTTTACCTCGCCGGCGCCGCGACCGTATTCGAGCATGGCGGGATGCTGGTCTACCAGATCCAATATGCGCGCGACCGGCGGGCCTTGCCGATCACGCGCGATTATATGACCGAGGCGGAGGCCGAGCTGCGAGCCTCTTCCCCGATCAAGCGATTATAGAATCAGGATTTGGCATCCTTCTCTGCTCTCCAATCCTTCATTTTCGCTTTCATATAATCGAGCCGCTCGCCCGCGGTGACGGTGCCGTCCTTGTTTGCATCCATCGCATCGAAGCGGGTGTTCGCCGCCTTCAGGGCTTCGGCAAGCGTTACCTTGCCGTCATTATTGGCGTCTGCCCTGGCGAACAGATGCTTGCCCATCTTCATGCCCATTCTCATATCCATGCCCCCATGCATCATCGGTGCGGGAGGCGGTGGCATATCGCCATGTTCGCCCATCGCCATCTTGCCATCCATCGCCTTGTGTCCGGCGACGAATTCATCATGGCTGATCGAGCCGTCCTTGTTGCTGTCCATCGCCTTGAAGTGATCCTCGATGCGATCCATGTGGCGCTCGGCCATCTCCGCCTTCGCCTCATCCATCGTAAGCGCGCCGTCCTTGTTGGCATCGGTTTCCGCGAAAAACTCCTTCACCTTGGCTTCCATTTGCGCGCGGGTCATGTCCGGCATCATCATCGGCATCTTGCCACCATCATCGCCGTGTGAATGCATCGCTATGGCAGGAACGGCGGCGGCGAGAATCGCGGTGGCGGCTATCAACAGGGTCTTGTTCATCATGGTCTCCAGGAATCCGGATTGATGGCAGGCTGATACGGCATCCCGGCTGCACCCGCGATGAATGAACGGCGTTCTCGCAGCCAAGAAAATCGTGGCACCCGTTAACCATTTATGTATGTTCTGGCCGGATGAGCGAAATCGACTCCTCGCCTGTCATGACAGAGCAGACTGCTGCACAGCGTGGCAGGGGGAGACCGCGCCAGTTCGACATCGACCGGGCGACCGATGCGGCGGCCCTATTGTTCCGCTCGCGCGGCTATGATCGCGTGACGCTGAACGATCTCACCCATATGATCGGCATCACTCCGCCCAGCTTCTATGCCGCCTTCGGTAACAAGGCGCTCCTCTTCATCCGCATCGCCGATGGCTATGCCAACGAGTGGCTGGGCGAGGTGCGCGCGGCGTTCGACGAGGAACCGAGTCTCGCCGACGCGCTGGAGAATATCGTGCTCAGCGCGGCCCGCCGCTTCGCATGGCGGGAAAGTGACGGCGGCGACAGCGGCGACAGGCATGGCTGGGGCGGCTGCCTGCTGCTGGAGGCTGCCTGCAACTGCTCGGACGCGGGGGTTACCGCCCATCTGAGGAAGGCGCGGCTGTCGATAGCGGCGGCGCTTTACCGCGGCATTTCCCGCACCGTGCCTGAGCGGGTCGTCGAGCTGACCGACCATGTGATGACGCTGCTCGTCGGCTGTTCCGCGATGGGCCGGGACGGGGTCGGGCAGGGCCGGCTCGATGCCGTCGCGAGCCGCACCGTCCGGTCCTTGTGCGACGACTCGCTTCGCGTCTAAAGCCGCAGAATGAATATCATCTTCACCTCGACAGCGTTGGTCGCGCTCGCCGAAATGGGCGACAAGACGCAACTGCTCGCCATCCTGCTCGCTACCCGTTTCCGCAAACCGCTGCCCATCATCCTCGGCATATTGGCGGCGACGCTCGCCAACCATTTCCTAGCCGCGCTGGCGGGCTATGGGGTGGCGGAGTTACTCGACAGCCCCGCTTTTCGCATTGCTGTGGCGGCGGGCTTCATCGTCATGGGCCTGTGGACGCTGGTGCCGGACAAGATCGACGAGGATGAGCTGAAGGCGCCGGGCAATGCGGGCGTGTTCCTCTCCACCACAATCGCCTTCTTTCTCGTCGAAATGGGCGACAAGACCCAGATCGCGACCGTCGCCCTGGGGGCGCAGTTCGGCGCGAACATGACGGATGTGGCGCTCGTCACGCTCGGCACCACGCTCGGCATGTTGCTGGCGAATGTGCCCGCCGTGCTGCTGGGCGAGGCGCTGGTGAAGCGTGTGCCCTTGAAGCTGATGCGTGCAATCGCCGCAGCTTTGTTCATCGGGTTGGGCGTGTGGATGCTCGGCGGCGCGCTCGGCTGGTGGTGAACTGTTGCGATTCCCGCCCATCGCTGTTAGGCGCGCGCCCATTACTCCAATCGCATTGAAAGTGTGCCCATGTCAGAGAAGATCAACCGCGTAGTCCTCGCCTTTTCCGGCGGCCGAGACACCAGCGTGATCCTGAAATGGCTGCAACAGGAATATCAGTGCGAGGTCGTGACCTTCACCGCCGATCTGGGACAGGGCGAGGAGCTGGAGCCCGCGCCCGCCAAGGCCAAGCTGATGGGCGTTAAGGACGAGCATATCTTCATCGACGATCTGCGCGAGGAGTTCGTCAAGTATTATGTGTTCCCGATGATGCGTGCCAACGCGCTCTATGAAGGACTCTATCTGCTCGGCACCAGCATCGCGCGGCCGCTGATCGCCAAGCGCCAGATCGAGATCGCCAAACAAGTCGGCGCGGACGCGGTTTCCCATGGCGCGACCGGCAAGGGCAATGATCAGGTCCGTTTCGAGCTCGGCTATTATGCGCTCCAG
>CAZLTO010000060.1:0-6947 GCA_964562475.1 uncultured Sphingobium sp.
GCTGACCAGCACGATCCGCCTGGCGCCCTCGTCATGCACCTGCCGCGCGATCTGATCGACCGAGATCGGCCCGTCAACCGGCTGGCCGCCGGTCATCGCCACGGCATCGTTGTAGAGTATTTTGTAGGTGATGTTGACGCCCGCCGCGATAGCCGCGCGGATCGCCAGCAGCCCGGAATGATAATACGTACCTTCGCCCAGATTCTGGAAGATGTGCTTTGTCTCGGTGAAAGGCGCAAGGCCGATCCAGTTCGCGCCCTCGGCCCCCATTTGCGTCGGCGGCAGCGAGGTTTCTGGCCGCGCGAACGACACCATGATATGGCACCCAATTCCGGTCATCGCCATGCTGCCCTCGGGCGTGCGGGTGGAGCGGCTGTGCGGACAACCGGAGCAGAAATAGGGTGTGCGAACCGGCAAGCCCGCATTGCCGGGGGCTGAGACCACGCGCAGACGCTCCGCCGCATGTTGTGCTTTCATATCGAGCCGCCCGAGTCGCTCCAGTCGCTGCGCGATGACGAGCGCGAGATCAGCCGCTTCAAACGGCAATACGGAGGACAGCAACGGCGCATCGTCCTCATCGAGCTTCCCGATCAACTGCGGCCGCTCCGGCAGATTGAACAATATATCCGCAGCCTGCGCCTCGATGAAGCTGCGCTTCTCCTCGACGAAGAACAGCAGCTTCTGCCGCGCGGCGAAGGCCTTGAGCCCCTGCGGCTCCAGCGGCCAGATGCATCCCACCTTGTAGAGCGAAACCCCCGCCTTCGCCGCCGCGTCATCATCCAGTCCCAACATCGCCAATGCCGCGCGCACGTCCCCATAGCTTTTACCGCTGGTGATGATGCCGATCGCAGACTCCTGTGCCTCGATCTTTACCTGATCGAGACTGTTCGCGCGCACGAATGCCTGCACCAGCGGTAGACGATGTTCGACCACCATACGTTCATCGCCGAGCGGGTTGAACGGCCTTAGATGGACATTCACATCCGGCAGCGTCGCGGGCTTTTCAGGCAGGATCGGGCTAAATGCCTCGAGATCGACATCCACCGTCATCATTTGCTCGGCAACCTCGACGATGCATTTGATCCCGACCCAGGAGCCGGAATAGCGTGACAGGGCATATCCCATCAGCCCATAATCCAGAACCTCCTGCACATCGGCGGGATAGAGCGAGGGGATCAGGCTCGCGGCGAGCGCCTGTTCGCTCTGGTGAGAGACGGTCGAGGACTTGCCGGCATGATCGTCGCCATAGAAGATCAGCACACCACCCTGCTTGTGCGCACCGACGATATTGCCATGCTTGAAGGCATCGCCCGCGCGGTCAACGCCCGGACCCTTCGCATACCAGGCAGCGAACACGCCGTCATATTTCGCACCGGGCACCAGACCCGTTTCCTGAGAGCCGCGCACTGCGGTTGCGGCGAGATCCTCGTTGACGCCCGGCTGGAAAACGATGTCTTTCTCGGCCAGGCTGTCGCCCAGCGACCACAAGGTTATGTCGACATTGCCAAGCGGCGACCCGCGATAGCCGGTGATGTAGCCTGCCGTGTGCAGCCCGTTGCGCTGATCGATGTCGTGCTGCGCCAGCATCACGCGCGCAATGGCGTGTGTGCCGCTCATCAGCACCCGGCCACGATTGACCTGCCATTTATCGTTCAGTGACACCGCAGGCTCTGCGATCAGCCCGTTCCGCGACATATCGACTCTCCTATATAGGACAGTATATCTGTCATTATTTTTATTACGCGGTCAAGTCATTATATTACAACGCACGGACTCGCTCGCCAAAGCCTATATAGGCATGGCAAGGTAAAAATTACAGGGAAGAGCAGGAAATCCGGTTACACCGGCGCGCTGAAAAGGCCTTGCTGGGTGCTCAATCGCGGATCGAAAATCGCGGCTATCGTCCGGGCATAGGGCGTCGCGGCAGGCTTGAGATGCAGCCTGCCAGAAGATGTGGAGACCAGTCCGCGGCGCACGAACTGATCGAGCTGCTCGCTCTGTTCCGATCGCAATATCGAAGGCAACTCCGCCTCACCGTCACATAATATGCCCCGTATCATGGCGCCGCATGCCCTGCTTTCCGCATCGCGCATTATGCCACGCTCAACCGGGAGGCTGTTATTGCTTATCGCAGCGCGATAAGCGCCGATATTCTTCGCGTTCTGCGCATAGATGCCTGGAAACTGGCTGATCGCGGAGGCCCCCAGCCCAACGACATGCTCGGCACTATCGTCGGTAAAACCCTGAAAATTGCGATTGAGCCTGTGCGTTCGCGCGGCAACGGCCATAGGGTCATGAGGCAAGGCAAAATGGTCGAACCCTACAGCACTATAGCCATTCACCACCAGAAGCTCATGCCCGATATTTGCCATCAGAAAGCGTTCCGCTTCATCCGGCAGGGCAGAAGCGTCTATGCGCCGCTGCCGCGCGATGACATTTGGCACGTGCGCATATCCAAACAGCGCCACCCTGTCCGGCCGCATATCCAGCGCATGGGTCAGAGTATCCGTGAGGCTGGTCAGATCCTGCCCCGGTAGGCCATACATCAGATCGAAATTAAGGGATTTGACCCCTGCGGCGCGCAAGCGCCTGGTAAGCGTCGCTATAACATCGAGAGGTTGCACGCGCCCGATCGCCTTTTGCACCGCTGCATCCAGCGTCTGCACCCCAAGGCTAACGTTGCTGACGCGTGCCGCCTCGATCACGCGCAGCCATGCAGACGATAGACGGCGGGGGTCAATCTCCAGCGAGATCAGTGGTTCCTGCGCATTGAATGCTACGGTCAAATCCCCCAGCAGGCGCACAAAGTCCAGCGGATCGAGCGCATTGGGGCTGCCACCGCCGAAAGAAATGCGGTGCACCCTCCCCCGTCGTTCAAGCAGCGATGAGACCATCTCGATCTCGCGATAGAGTGCGTCGAGATAGGCGGTGAGGCGGGACTGCTTGTTGGAGCGCGCTGTGTTGCACCCACAATACCAGCAGATTTCCTCACAGAACGGGATATGAACATAGAGAGACAGCGGCGTGCCTTTCCCGACATCCCGCAATGCCCCTGCCAGCTCTTCCGGTCCCACAACCGGGCTGAAATCCGCAGCCGTGGGGTAGCTGGTATAGCGTGGCACGGGGCGTTGCAGCAATTCCGGATAGTAGGTCCACATGCGCCTTACAATGAAGGCGCGCACCGATAGATTCCTTGAGGAAGATCAAAAACGCTTTTGCGCCGGATCAATGTTCGTGAGTCGGCAATGCTGCAAATGCGGCATGGATCGGACGGTAATCATCCCGGCTATCAGACAGGAACGGAGACAGTTATGAAAAGGAAATTCGGTTGGGTAATGGGCGCGGCGGCACTGGCTGCGCTGACTGCACCCGCACAGGCTGAGGAAGCTCAGGGAAAATTTCAGGTCAAGGTTCTGGGCACCGCCGTGCTGCCTGACGGCAAGATCAGCAAGGTGCTGAATAATGTTCCCGGTCTTCCCGCCACGTCGCAGGCGAAGGCAAGCGACAATGTCGTACCAACACTGGCGGTGGAATATTTCTTCAGCCCCAATTTCTCGGTCGAAACCATTTGCTGCCTCACCGCCCACCATATCAATGGCGCTGGCCCGCTCGCAGGGCTGAACCTCGTCAAGACCACCAAGATTCTACCGGCGACCGTCACGCTGAAGGCGCATATGCCGCTGGGTCCGATCAAGCCTTATATCGGCGCTGGCCCGACCTATTTCATTTTCATCAGCGAGAAATCCGGCACGGACACCTCGGCGCTGGGCCTCACCAAGCTCAAGATCAACGACAAACTGGGTGTGGTGTTGCAAGGCGGCGTCGATATTCCGCTGGGCGATAAGGGCTTCGGCCTGTCTGTGGACGCCAAGCGCTATTTCCTGCGCCCGACCGCGCACTGGTCGACCGCTGCTGGAACCGAAATGCTCGCCACGCGCCACAAGCTCGATCCGTGGGTGCTGAGCGCAGGCGTCAGCTATCGCTTCTGAGCGTTAACGCTCTCCAATTCAGGAGAAGGGCCGTCTTCCTTATCGGTAGGCGGCCCAATCTTTACCCCACTCGAATCACGCACATCACGGAGTAGGCCGCTCAGGCGTCTTCCTCACCCTGACGATCCCCTTGCGCCTTGCGCTTGTCGAGCACGCAGGCATGGCATGCCTTGCTGGAAGGGGCAGGCTGGCGCGGTTGGGGCGTCGTATCCTGATCCCAGACCAGCATCCTGTGCACCTCACCATCGCCAGTGCAAAGCGAAATGCTTCTCGCCTCACAATTCCCGGTGATCGGGCTGGCAGCAAGCATCACCGATGCGCAGAGGGCGCTCAGGCTGTCAAATGACGCCACCATCCGCGCCTCCCTCGCCCTCATCGTCGATCAGTATGCGTATCGCCGCGCCGTCAGGGTCTTCAAACTGGCCGTCGCCCATCGCCCACATGAACGCGCCAAGCCCGGCAAGGCCCATGCCCAGGGCAATCGGGATCAGGAAGATCAGACCATTCACCGTGCACAACTCCTCAGCCGCAGCGCATTGGCGATCACGATCACCGACGAGGTCGACATCGCAATCGCCGCCAGCAGCGGCGTCACATAGCCCAGGATCGCCAGCGGCACCGCAAGCACATTATAGCCCACCGCGAGCACGAAATTCTCCCGCACCACGCGCATTGTCCGCCGCGAGGCGCTGATCATGACCGGCACCGCGGAGAGAGAATCGCCGGTAAACACCGCATCCGCGGCCTGTTGGCCCATGTCGGTCGCGGAGCCGGGGGCGAGCGAGGCGTTCGCAGCAGCGAGCGCTGGGCCGTCGTTAAGGCCATCGCCTACCATCAACACCATATGGCCCTCAGCCTGAAGCTGGTGGATCGCCGCGATCTTGTCCTGCGGCAGTGCATGCGCGCGCGCAGGCATGGCAAGCGCATGCGCGACATTGGCGACCGCTTCCTCCCTGTCACCCGAGACGATGGACGCCGGGACATTGAGCGCCGTGAGTTGCGCGATCGCATTTGCCGCGTCAGGGCGCAGCGCATCGGCGAGCGCTATGTCCACATGCGCATCTCCCATGACCAGCCGGGTCGCCGCGCCCGTGGTCGCGGCTTCCTGCGCGGGACGTTCCAGCGCCACCCGCAGGCCGCGATAGATACCATGGACGCCCCTTCCCTGTTCTTCGGCCACCTGCTCGACCACGGTCGGAACAACGCCTCGCTCCTTGAGCGCACGGTGCAAGGTGCGGGAAATCGGATGACGGCTCGATTGCGCTAGCGCGAGCGCGACCGAAGCCTGCTCCTCATTCAATGCATTGAGATTGAGCGGCTCCATCCGGCCCAGCGTCAAGGTGCCGGTCTTGTCGAACAACGCCCGATCGACCTGCGCGAAACGCTCGATCGCGCTGCCGTCCTTCACCAAAATGCCGCGCCGCATCAGCGCAGCCGCAGCGACGACCTGAGACACGGGCACCGCAAGGCCCAGCGCACAGGGGCAGGTAATGATGAGCACCGCCGTCGCAATGGTGAGCGCCTGATGCCAGCCAGCACCCGCAATCAGCCAGCCCGCGCAGGACAGGGCCGCGAGGCTATGAACGGCGGGCGCATAAGGCCGCGCGGCCCGGTCGGCGATGCGAACATAGCGCCCGCGCGATTGCCCCGCCTCGTCCATCAGCCGGGCGATGTCCGCGATGATCGTATCCGGCCCCGTGGCAGTCACCCGCACCGTCACCGGCGCGGTATTGTTGACGGAACCCGCGAGCACCTGCTCGCCCACGGTCCTCCGCTGCGGCGCGCTCTCGCCACTGATCAACGAGAGATCGCAACTGGTCGAACCCTCCTCGACAATGCCATCCGCCGCGAAATTCTCGCCTGCCGCGACCAGCATACGATCGCCGGGCTTGAGGTCCGCCGCCTTGACCCAGCGCGTTGCGCCGATGCTGTCGAGCACCATCGCGCCTGGCGCCTGTTGCCTCAGCAGTGATTCGATGCCCGCCCGCGCCCTGTCCCGCATCATCGCATCGAGCACGCGCCCGGCAAGCAGGAAGAACAGCAGCATGACCGCACCCTCGAAATAGGCTTCGCCGCCCCCGAAAACCGTCTCATACAGGCTCATGCCGGTAGCGAGCAGCACGCCGATCGAGATCGGCACGTCCATATTGGTACGGCCGTGGCGCAACGCCATCAGTGCGGAGTTGAAGAACGGGCGGCCCGCATAGGCAACGACCGGCACCGCAATCATCGCGGAAAGCCAGAAAAACAATTCGCGCGTGATATCCGCCGCGCCAGACCAGATCGAGACCGAAAGCAGCATGATGTTCATCATACCGAAGCCCGAAACGCCCAGCGCGCGGGTGAGCTGCTTGCGCTCCTGATGATCCGTGCCGAGCGGATTGACACTCAGGGGCTGCGCCTCGAAGCCCAGCTTGCCGATCTCCGCGATCAGCGCCCGGTCATCAATGCTCTCGTCGTGCGAGTCCGCAAGCTGCTTGGCCGAGAAATTGACCCGCGCCGCCGCCACGCCGGCAAGCCCGCCGATGCCGCTTTCCAGCTTGGAGATGCACCCCGCGCAGCGCATGCCCGGCACGGCGAAGCGGCTATCCTCCAGATGGCGGATATCGCGCGTGAAGTCTATGGCTGCGCTGCTGCTGTTCATATCAATATCCCTCGGACGCGAGGTCGAGCTCCCTCTTCGCCTGAACAACCCGGATGCGCAGTTTCCAGCGCCCGGCAGGTAGCATTTCCAGGCTGAGATAGCTGCCCGGCCCGGTTTCGATGAAACGCAAATCCCGCTCTGGCGCCCGCCCCAGCGGATGCTCGGCGCGTACGGTTATTGCCGCCCCCGCGAGCGGCGCGCCTGCAGCATCTTTCACATGCAGGGTGAGGCGATCCTGATCTCGCTTCGGATCGGACAGGGTCCAGCCCAGCGCCTTTTCCCGCCGCGCTTCCTTCAACCAGCCGTTGAATTTT
>CAZLTO010000061.1:0-6909 GCA_964562475.1 uncultured Sphingobium sp.
GGCTCAAGGCGGAGATGGAGAGCGCGTTTGCCGGCGCGATCAACGCGGGCAAGCCGATGCTGCTCGAAGGCGGCCTCAAATGGCAATCGCTCTCGATGACGCCTGCCGAGATGGATTTCGTCGCCCTGAAAGCCTCCGCCGCGCGGGACATCGCGCTCGCTTTCGGAGTGCCGCCGATGATGCTCGGCCTTCCCGGCGACACTACCTACGCCAATTACCGCGAGGCGAACAAGGCGCTGTGGCGTCAGACAATCTTGCCGCTGATGGCAAAGATACTGGGCGGCATCGCGCAGGGCTTGCGGCCCGCCTTTCCGGGGCTGGAGCTTGGCGTCGACCTCGACACGGTGCCGGAGCTGGCCGACGAGCGCAGCGCGCTGTGGGAGCGGGTGAGCGGCGCGGACTTTCTCAGCGCCGAGGAGAAGCGCGCGATGCTGGGGCTGGCACCGAACAACGGAGAAAAATCATGAGAGAGGCGGATATGCTTGCGGGTCTGGTCGCGCAGGCGGAAGGGCGCGGCGGCGATCTGGTGACGATCCGCGCGCTGGTGGAGGAGGCGAGCGAGATCGGCGCGGGCCGGGCGCTCGACCGGCTGGGCCTCAGCGACCGCGCGGCGGAGAGTGACGTGCGCGAATTGCGCGAGCTGCTCTCGGCCTGGCGCGACGCGAAGGCGGCGGCGAAGAATGCGGTGATCGGCTGGGCAGTGCGGGTGTGCCTCGCGCTGATCCTCTTGGGGATTGCGGTGAAGAGTGGGTTGATCTCGCTGGTGCGCGCATGAGCGGGATACGCTTCGCGGGCTATGCAGCCTTGTTCGACCGGTAGGATCGCGGCGGTGACATCATCCGCAGGGGCGCGTTCGCGCGCGCGATTGCGTGGTGGAAGGGGCGCAAGATTCCGCTGCTGTGGCAGCACCGGCCCGACAAGCCGATCGGCGTGATCGAGAGCCTGGCCGAGGACGAGCGCGGCCTGCGCGTGATCGGCCGGGTAAGGGTGGAGGCTCCAGCGCAGGCGGCGGCGCGGCTGAAACAGGGCAAGGTGAACGGCCGGTCCTTCGGCTATCGCGTGACCCGCGCGGATGGCCGAAGCCCGCGCGTTTTGAAGGATTTGGATTTGGTGGAAGTCAGCCTTGTCACCTTTCCGATGCAGCCGGGCGCAAGGGTGCACGCGGTGGAGTAGCGGAAGAAACCGTCATCCCGGACTTGATCCGGGATCCAGCATTCCAGACGCTGCGTCCAGATAGCTGGATTCCGGATAGCTCTGTTTTCTGACCGGCTTTTTCAAGCCGGAGAAAACAGGCTTCCGGAATGACGGAAGAATTTGAGGCGGTCCTTCGGGGCCGCTTTTTTGTGTCTCAAACACGTAAACGCAGGAGAAGCCTATGTATGAAGTGAAAGCCGATGCGCTGGAGGAGAGCTTTGACGCGCTCGCCCAGGCAGACAAGATCGCCACGCTAGAGGCGGATATCGCCGCGCTGAAAGGCCAGGTGGCGGCGGTGCAGAGGGCGCCCGTCATCCGCCCGGCGCTGGATGGCGTCAAGGGCGCGGAGGTCGATCCGGCCCGCGCCGCGTTCGTCGACAAATATCTGCGTCATGGCATGGAGGCCGGGCTGGAACTGAAGAGCTTTACCGGCGCGTCGCCCTCGACCGGCGGTTATGCGGTGCCGCGCGAGCTCGATGCGATGATCGAGACGTTTTTGAAGGCCACCTCGCCGATCCGCTCTGTCGCCAATGTCGTGAAGGTCGGCACCGCGGGCTATCGCAAGCTGGTGACGACCGGCGGCACGCCGTCCGGCTGGGCGGCGGAAACCGCGACCCGCCCCGAAACCGGCACGCCGACCTTCAGCGAGATCGTGCCGCCGTGGGGCGACCTCTATGCCAACCCGTCCGCCAGCCAGTCGATGCTCGATGACGCCGCCTTCGATGTCGAGAGCTGGCTTGCGGGCGAGATCGCGATGGAGTTCGCGCGCGCGGAAGGGGCGGCATTCGTCAACGGCACCGGCACCAACCAGCCCAAGGGCTTCTTGACCTACACCACCACCAACGAGGTGGACTCGGTGCGCGCGTTCGGCACGCTGCAATATGTGCCGGCGGGCGCGGCAGGCGCGTTCGTCGCGACCAACCCGCAGGACAAGCTCGTCGATCTGGTGCAGGCGCTGAAGCCCGCCTACCGGCAGGGTGCGGTGTGGACGATGAACAGCAGCACGCTCGCCGTCATCCGCAAGTTCAAGACCGCGGACGGCGCGTTCCTGTGGCAGCCCGCGCTGGCGGCCGATCAGCCCGCGACCCTGCTCGGCTATCCGGTGATCGAGGCGGCGGACATGCCGGATATCGCGGCGAACAGCCTCTCGATCGGCTTCGGCAACTTCCGCCACGGCTATGTGATCGCGGAGCGCGCGGAGACCAGCGTGCTGCGCGATCCCTACAGCAACAAGCCCTATGTGAACTTCTATTCGGTGAAGCGGATCGGCGGCGCAGTCGTCAACAGCGAGGCGATCAAGCTGATGAAGTTCAGCATCACGTAAGATTTTCCTCCAGCAGGCGTCCTTCGGACATGCTGGAAGTTTCGGCGCCAGCCCACTCTCCCGCCCAACCTCCCGACAGGGTAAACTATTGGGAGGTTGGGAGGGGGAGAGGGCCGGTGCGGCTCATCCGAGACGCCACGCAGTGGCCGGTTTCGGATCTAAACAACCTCCCCTGAACTGACCCCTCCCATTGCCCAATGGGGGAGGTCATTTTTTGCGGGAAGAAGGGAAATGCGGGGGCGCAGGCCATGAGTATTAACATGACAGCGGTGGCGCAGGCGATACTTGACGCAGGGCTCGCCGAGACGAAGGCGTGGCTGCGGATCGAAACCGCGGGTGACGACGCCACGATCGAGGCGCTGGTGCGCGCTGCAATCGGCATGGCGGAGGATTTTTGCGCGCAGTTGATGTTCCGCCGCGCGGGCGTGGAAGTGCTGGCGCTGCGGTATGAATGGACGCGGCTGCGCGCCTGCCCGGTAAGCGCGATCACGGCGGCACGGGCGCTGGCGGGCGATGGCAGTGCGACGGCTTTGGCGTCGGGCGCTTATTCCACCGACATCACCGGCGATGGCGATGGCTGGGTGCGGGTCATTGCGGCGCGCAGCGAGACGCGGCTGGCGCTGGATATCGTCGCGGGGATCGCGGCGGACTGGCCGAGCCTGCCGGACAGCCTGCGGCAGGGCATCGTCCGCCTCGCCGCGCATCTCTTTACCGAGCGCGCGAGCAGCGACCCGCCGCCCGCCATCGTCACCGCTTTGTGGCGGCCGTGGCGCCGGATGCGGTTGTCATGAGTGGGGGCATGGAAGCCGCCGCGCGACTGGGCGAGGCACGGGCGGAGCGCAGGCGCGCCGCCATCGCCGATGAGGCCGATGCGCTGCCGGGCGTTCGTGCGCGGGTGGAGGGCGATGCGGTGGTGCTCGAAGGGCGCAGGCTGCTCGACCGCTGGCTGCGCAGTGCGACCTTCCGCAACATCGGGAGGGTAGGCCCATGAATGCGGACAGCGACATTCGCGCGGCGCTGGTCGCGCTGTTGCAGGGCGATGCGGCATTGAATGCGCAAGTGAACCGCGTCTATGACGGCGCACCCACCAAGGCGAGCCCGCCGATGCTGGTGGTGGGCGATGTGCTGGGCAGCGACTGGGCGACCAAGGACAAGGCCGGGCGCGAACTGCGCCTTGGCTTGCAGATTGAGGACGACCGCGAGACGCCCGCGCGGATCGGCGCGATCATGCCGCTGGTCGATACGGCGGTGCGGGGATTGAGCGGCGCCATCGGCGCGTGGCAGGTCGGCAGTCTCACGATGATCCGCTCCCGTTTGTCCCGCGACAGCGCCGGGCGCTGGGTCGCGGTGATGGATTACCGGATCAGGGTGCTGGAGGGGTGATTTGCTCCGAAACCTGTCGCTGCGCTGCGGTTTCGGATAAGCGGGCTGGTGCGGCTCGAAATTCGCCACTACCGCGAATTTTGCAAAGAACTACCCGCCGCTGATGAAGTTGTCGGTCATCTGGTCCATATACCCCTGGACCTGATCATCGACGTCCTCGGCGGCGTCCTTGTCGTTCATGCCGTCGGCCTTATCGGCTGCGGTCAGCGCGGCACGGAAGGCGGCTTCCTTGTCGGCGCATTTGGTCTTGAGCCCGGCGAGAAACTCGTCCTTCGCCATTTTCTTGTCGACCGCCTGATCCGTGTATTGATGCAGGCACGAGGCATAAGCCTGTCGGGCCTTGGGAACGGCATCCGCCGGGGTGGCGGCAGCGAAAATTAGCGCAACGAGTATCATAATAGCCCCTCCATACGCCCCATCGGCTGCATGAATGCTGAACGCATCATGCAGCTTTTTTATTAACAAGGAGCATATCGCAATGAGCGTAGAAAAAGGAAGCGCATTCTTGCTGAAGATCGGCGATGGCAATGTGCCGTTGACCTATACCACGATTGCGGGGCTGCGCACGACGCAGCTCTCGGTGAGCGGCGAGGCGGTCAATATCACCAACAAGGATTCGGGCGGCTGGCGCGAATTGCTCTCCGGCGCGGGCGTGCGGGCGGTGAGCGTGTCCGCCGCGGGCATCTTCACCGGCTCGGCGGGCGAGGTGAATATCCGCAACCGCGCGCTCGCCGGGATCATCGACGATTATGAGCTGAGCTTCGAGAGCGGCGAGCGCATGCAGGGGCGGTTCCTTGTCACCCGCCTCGAATATGCGGGCGATTATAATGGCGAGCGCACCTACACGATCAGCCTCGAAAGCTCCGGCGTGGTGGTGAGCCTGTGAGTGGTGCCGAGCCTAACGCCTTACGCGGCGAGGCGGCGTTGTTCGTGCGTGGCGAGCGGCTGATGCTGCGCCCCACTTTCTCGGCGCTGGTGGCGGCGGAGGAGGAGCTGGGGCCGCTGTTCGCGCTGGTCGAGCGCGCGGCTGCCGGAGGGCTGAAGCTCGCCGAGATGGTGGCCCTGTTCTGGCATTGCCGCGCAGGCTGGCCCGATGCGGTGACGCGCGAGCAGGTCGGCGAGGCGGTTGCCTCCCAGGGGCTGGCATCGGTGACGCCCGCGCTGAAGGCTGTTCTGGGCCAGATTCTTTCCGGGAAGGCATGAGCGGCGCGCGGTTTGGCGAGATCGCGCTGCGGCTCGCGGGGCTGGCGGGCTGGCATCTGGGATGGAGCGCGGAGCAGTTCTGGGCGGCGACGCCAGCGGAGATGGAAGCGGTCGTCGCGGCGATGCTGGGGACGGATGGCCCGACAAGCGGCGCGATGCTGACCCGGCCTGACATGGCACGATTGCAGGAGATGTTTCCCGATGGATGAGGAAATCGACCGGCTGGTGATAGCCGTGCGCGCGGATACGCAGGGTTTTGCCAGGGATGTCGCGGATATGCGCGGGTCATTGGACGGGCCGCTCGCTGCCGGGGCGGACAAGGCGGGGCGGATGATCGAGGCGAGCCTGTTGCGCGCATTGAGGAGCGGAAAGTTCGGCTTCGAGGATCTGGCGCGCGTGGCGCTCTCGGTGCTCGATCAGATCGCGCGGCAGGTGATCCATGCCGGGCTGGACAAGATCGGCGTGTTTGGCGGCGGTGGGGGAGACCCATTGGGTGGGTTGCTCAGCATCGCGGGCGCGATATTCGGCGGCGCGCCGGGCAGGGCGACGGGCGGGCCAGTGACGGCAGGACGCGCCTATCGCGTCGGCGAGAACGGGCCGGAACTGTTCGTGCCCGGAGCGAGCGGGCGGATCGTCGCGGCTGGTGCGGTTAGCGGCGGGCGCGATGTGCGGGTGACGATCAACGTCAATGCGCCGCAAAGTGGCGCGCCGGAAGCACTCGCCCGAAGTTCACGCCAGATCGCGCGTAACGTCCGCAGCGCCCTCTCCGAATAGGATTTCACACTATGGCATATTGGCTGGCGTCCGCTTTGGGTGGGCAGGAGAGCGGCTTACTGAAGCGCTTTTCGCCCGCATACTGGACGGTGAATTTCCCGCGTCCGATGATTGCGAGCGTGGTGACGACCGCGCCGGATGCGCTGCGGGTCGATACGGTGTTTTATGGCTCCGGCGATCTCGGCGGGCTGATATGGGAGGCGGTCGATCAATGGGATCATCCGCTGCTCGGCTATGAGACGCGGCGGGACTTCCGCAACTGCCAGCTCCGGTTTCACTGGCGCTCCTCCGGCATCCGCGCGCTCGATCAGGTGAACGGGCCGACGCTGACGATCGAGGGGCGGGACGCGGGCGGCAGCCCCCGGAGCTGGTATGTGCGGCTGTGGAACTACGCCACCGGCAGCCCGACCGACGCCGACATCAGCCTCGATTTCAATGCGCTCGACGGCGGTTTCCTGCTGCCTGCCGAGGCGGACCCGGTCTGGGCGGGGGATGTGGACCGGATGTTCATTTCGCTCATCCCCACCGGCTATGACGCGGGGAGCACACAATATGCGACCGGGCAGGAGGGCTGGGTCGAGCTGACCGGCATCGCCTGCGACGGCTCCGGCTCGGTGCTCGCCATCGGCGAGCCGATGCTGCCCGAACACGGCCTCAGCATCGCCACCGGCTATGACGACGCCTACAATCAGACGCCGGAGCGGGTTCTGCGGCAGATACAGGCGTTGGGCTATCGCGGCGACATCCTGCATTATGTCGGGATGAGCCATTATATGCGGCTCGAACTGAACAGCGGCGCTTATTATGCGAGCCTCGCGGGCGGCGTGTTGTGCGCGCCCTGCACGGCGTGGCATGCGGATTTCGCGGCTCGGGCGAAGGCGGCGGGCTTTGGTGTCATCTGGTCGCTCTCTTACGAGCTGCTCGATCAGCACACATGGGCCAACTGGAAACAGCGGGCGGAGGATGGCAGCCCGGCGCTCACCGGCTGGACGCCGCCCTCGACCCTGCTCTCGCCAGCGGAAAGCGGCGCG
>CAZLTO010000062.1:0-6902 GCA_964562475.1 uncultured Sphingobium sp.
CAAAATAACATTGATTTTGGACCACTCAGAAGGGGGCAGATCAATCAGGCACCGCTAATCTGCTTATACGTCTTATATACGTAGAGGTCGGCGGAAGAATAGCGGCTTGAGGATCAGACCTCGTGATCAGCAACTGTTCCCCTTCCCCCGGCTGTCTATTGTGTGCGCAATGCTCGCGCAAATTTACTCTCAATCTGTTGCAGGACGCCGTAATCCGAACAGTGATCGGGTGCGACGCTGTGGCGCGCCATTCCTAAAAGCGATGACCAGTATGATAGGCGTTGCACTATGTAGAATATAGCTATCTTATCGCAAACAACCGCACGTCGCTTACCAGATATAGCGTAATTTGATCTCGGACGCAGTGTCGCTTTCTATGTCGATCATCGCCTCCTCGAAATGCGGCGCGCGCGCACGAAACGGCGGATTGCGAGAGAAACCATAGCCCTCGCCGGGTATACCCAGCACCGTGTCGAGCTTGCCATTGGCATTGGCATCGTGGAACACGCCGATCGCGTAGCTGCCGATGGTCAAATCATGAATGCGGGCTTTGGCTTCTCCATTGTGGATGGAGAGAGTCGCGGTCCGCACCGCTCTCGCCCCGCAGTCCGGGAAACCGGAGGCGGGCGGACAGATCATCAGGCGAATCACTCCCCTGGACGACCGGATGCCGTTGACGCTGACGTCCAGCGCTGCCGAAGCAGGGAACTCAGCCGCTGCCCCCTGTGCCGCGATTAAAACTGCCAAGCCCATGATCGGTACCGCACAGGCGATCCCAGAAGCGAAAGTAGAGCCCATAATTACAACGATACCTGTCGTGATGAAGCTGGTGATGAGTTGCTGTTATCAGCCAATATCCTGCCCTGCCATGAATAAGCCCGCGGTGAAACAGTTCCCAGCCCATGTGGTTGGTCACGCCCATCACTGTCATCACCGCAAGCACGGCAAGCACGACACCGACATGCAGCGGCAGCACGAACACCAGCACCGGAATGACAAACGCACCGGTGAGCGCCTCGCCGGGATGAAAGCTCATTGCGGCCCATGCGGTGGGCGGGCGGCTGGCGTGGTGAACGGCGTGCAGCGCGCGGAACAGTGCCGGATGATGCATCAGGCGATGGGTCCAGTAGAACCAGCCGTCGTGGACCAGCAGGCACAGCAGAAAAGAGACCGGCAACCACCACAGCGGGTAGGCCGCCGCGTCCTCGTAGATTCTGGTCCATCCTCTCTCCTGCCAGCCCCAGGCGACGATCCCGGCGGGCAGGCCGTAGACTGCTGCGCTGAGCAAAGACCAGCCGATCTCGCGGCGAATCTGCGGGCCAAGACCGGCATGAAGGCCGGGCTGCAGCCGCTCGCCTACCCAAGCGAACAGGCCGCTGGTCAACAGATAGCGCACGGCGACGATGCCTGTCATCGCGAAGCTCGCCACCGCCGCCGCTATCAGATCGAACTCATACATCGGCTTGGTTTACCAGCCGTGGCGGGCTAAAGCGAGCGGGCATGCAATCACAAGCTCCCCTCATCATCGTCGGCGGTGGCCTCGCCGGTTCGCTCGCTGCGCTGCTGCTGGCGGAGCGGCGACCCGAAGTGCGTGTGCTGCTGCTGGAGGCCGGAGACAGCTTCGGCGGCAACCACACATGGTCGTTCTTCGACAGCGATATCGCGCCGGGCACAAAGGCGCTGATCGAGGCGCTGCGCCCACTGCGATGGCCGCGCCACCGCGTGCGCTTTCCCGGCCATGAACGCATGCTTGATATGGCGTATAACGCGGTCGGCGCCCCGGCGCTCGATGCCCTGATGCGCAGCCGGATGCCGCCCGGCACGTGGCGGCTTGGCGCCCCTGTCGACATAATCGACCGCGATGGGGTGACGCTGCGCACGGGCGAGCGAATCGCGGCCAGCGGGGTGATCGACGCGCGAGGCCCCGATGGCCCGATGCCGGGGCTCGAACTCGGCTGGCAGAAGTTCGTCGGGATCGAGTTCGCCGCCCTTGCGCCGGAGCCGGATTGCGCGGTGGTGATGGACGCCACCGTGCCCCAGCGCGACGGCTATCGCTTCGTCTATGTGCTGCCGCTCGCCGCGGACCGGGTGCTGGTCGAAGACACATATTACGCCAATGGGCCAGAGCTGGACGTTGCCGTTGTCGGCGATCGCGTGCGGGCGCTGGCGGCGGAACGCGGGCTGGCGGGCGCGGAAGTGCGGCAGGAAACCGGGGTGCTGCCGATCCTCATCGGCGGCGACCCGGACCGCTTCTGGCCTGCCGAGCAACCGGTCGCGCGGCTCGGTCTGCGCGGCGGTTTTTTTCATGCGACGACAGGCTATTCGTTCTCGCTCGCGCTGCGCCTCGCCGACGCGCTCGCCGACTTCGCCGGGCCGTTCGATAGCGCCCATCTCGCCCGCTGGTCGCGCGCTCAATTCATGCGGCACTGGCACAAGTGCGGCTATTTCCGTTTGCTCAATCGCATGCTGTTCCACGCCGCAGAGCCTGAGGAGCGGCACCGGATCTTCGCCCATTTCTACCGTTTGCCGCCAGACCTCATCGCACGCTTCTACGTCGGCAAGCTCACCGCGCTGGACAAGGCGCGGATTCTCTGCGGGCGCTCGCCTGTGCCGATTGGCGCGGCTGTCCGCGCATTGCTTGGCCGCCGGAGAGGGTGATGGGCGGTGCGGACAGGGCAACGCTGGTCGCGCAGGCGCGCGCGATCATAGCGCAAGGATCGCAGAGCTTTGCCGCCGCCAGCCGCATATTCGATCGCAAGACGCGTGAGCGCGCCTAGTTGCTCTACGCCTGGTGCCGCGCGGCGGACGACATGACCGACGCGCAGGATCTTGGGCACAATGCGGTATCCGGGCATGACGCCGCCTCGGCGCAGGCGAGGCTTGAGGCGCTGACCGCTGCTGCGCTCGACGGCGACAAGCCCGTACCGCCGCCTTTTGCTGCGTTGCGCGAGGTGTCGCGTGAAACTCGCATGCCGCGTCATTTCATTGCCGATCATCTTGCCGGCTTCGCGCTCGATGCGACGGACTGGCGACCGCAGAGCGAGGACGATCTGCTGCGCTACTGCTATCATGTCGCCGGGGCAGTGGGCTGCATGATGGCGGTGGTGATGGGTGTCGATCCCAGAGACGAAGACACGCTGGACCGCGCCTGCGATCTCGGCCTCGCGTTTCAGCTCGCCAACATTGCCCGCGATATTGTGCCCGATGCCGCGGTCGGGCGCTGTTATGTGCCCGCGCACTGGCTTGCGGATCTGGGGATCACAGAAAGCGCGATCACCACCCCTGAGGGCCGCCCGGCCCTCGCGGCCATTGCCGCGCGGCTGGTGGTGCTGGCGCGGCCCTATCGCGCCTCCGCCCGGATCGGCGCCGCCCGGTTGCCGCCGCGCGCGCGCCTCGCGGTGCTCGCTGCCGATGCGATTTATGGCGCTATCGGCGAGAAGGTGGTCCGCCGCGGCGCGCGGGCATGGGACGCGCGGGTAAGCACCGGAACGGGCGAGAAGCTGGCGCTTTTTGCACGGGCGCTGCTGCGCGTCGCCGCTGCCCCGCGCCCCGCTGAGCGCACCGGATTGTGGACGCGGGCGCGTCAGTCCGACAGCGCGGGCGGCTCGCGCAGCTGACCCTCGCCCGAGGCGCGCAGACGGGTCTTCAGCAGCTCGACCGGCGGAGCGTAGAGGAAACCGAAGCTCACCGTTCCGTGCTTGCTCTCTATCACATGATGCAAGCGGTGCGCTTGCACGATCCGCTTGAAATAGGCCGAGCGCGGGACGATCCGGTGCGATAGGCGGCGGTGGACAATCCAGTCGTGGAAACCGAAATAGATCGCGCCATAGGCCGCGATTCCTGCGCCGACCGCAGCTGTGGGGGCGCCCCAGCCAGCCTGCACGCCGAGGTAGAGCAGCACGATCGACGGCAGCGCGAAGATCACGGCATAGAGGTCGTTCCATTCAAATGGCCCGGTGCGGGCGCGATGATGACTGGCATGGAGAAACCAGCCAGGCCCGTGCATGACCCAGCGGTGCATCCCGTAGGCGAAGCCTTCCATTGCGAGCACGGTAAGGAGGAAAATGAGCGCAACTGTCATCATGGTGCATTCTAGCTCTTGAGCAGGGCGGTCTGCAATCGCCTTCAAACACTCACATCACAACATCAGGCTCGCAGTCGCCTTTGCACTGCCGACGACGCCGGGGATACCCGCACCGGGATGCGTGCCCGCACCAACGAAATAGAGGTTGGCGAAATGATCGTCGCGGTTGTGGGCGCGGAACCAGGCGCTTTGTGTTAGCAACGGCTCGAGGCTGAAGGCACTCCCAAGATGCGCGCCCAGGTCTCCCGCGAAGTCCTGCGGGGTGTAGAAAAAGCATGTGTCGAGCCGGTCGAACAGATCCGGGATCAGCATGTCGCGGACCCTGCCGAGAACCACATCACGATATCGCGGCCCTTCGACCGACCAGTCCACCGGAGCCTTGCCCAGATGCGGGACAGGTGCGAGCGCATAGAAGGCGGCTTTGCCCGTCGGCGCCATGTCCTGATCGGTAACGCTAGGGTGATGGAGATAGAGCGAGGGATCGGCGGCGAGGCGCCCGTTGCGGTAGATGTCGTCGAGTAGCGGTCCGTAGCGATCGGAGAACAGGATCGAATGATGGGAAATATCGGGAAAAGTGCCGTTCAGCCCAAAGTGAACGACGAAGAGACTGGGCGAGAAGCGCCGCCGCTTGAGCGCGCGCACGCGGCGGGCAGCGTAGGATGACCCCTCAATCAGGGCGTAACTGTGAACGAGGTCGCCGTTGCTCGCGACCATGTCGGCCGAAATGATTTTTCCCGAAGCGGTCTCGACGCCGGTCACTCGTTTGCCCGCATGGGTGATGCGGGTCACCGCGTCGCCGAGCATAATCGTTCCGCCCAGCCGCTCGAACAATGCGACCATGCCGGATACCAGCGCATTGGTGCCGCCTTTGGCGAACCATACCCCGCCGCTCTTTTCCAGATGATGGATGAGCGCGTAGATGCTGCTCGTCTTCATTGGGCTGCCGCCGACCAGCAGCGTGTGGAACGACAGCGCCTGCCTCAGCTTTTCGTTGCGCACATAGCGGGAGACAATATTATAGACCGAGCGCCACGCCTGATGTTTCATCAGCGCGGGAGCCGCCTTGATCATGCTGGAAAAATGCAGGAACGGCACGGCGCCCAGCTTGACATAGCCTTCCTCATAGACATTGCGCGAATAATCCAGAAACCGGGCATAGCCCGCCACATCGGCGGGATCGAGCGCGGCAATCCCAGCATTGAGAGCCACATCATCGTTAGAATAATCGAAACGGGTGCCGTCGTTCCACAGCAGACGGTAAAATGGCTGCACCGGGAGCAGGGTTACGTCGTCGGCCAGTTTGCTGCCGGAAAGTGTCCATAGCTCTTCAAGGCAGGCGGGGTCGGTAATCACCGTTGGCCCGGCGTCGAATGTGTAGCCATCGCGCTTCCAGACATAGGCCCGGCCGCCGGCACGGTCGCGCGCCTCGATCACCGTGGTTGCGATACCTTTGCTTTGCAGGCGAATCGCGAGCGCAAGACCGCCAAAGCCCGATCCGATCACAATGGCATTGGTTTTGCTGGAGGTCATGCTCGCTTCCGGTCGGTACTGAAGGTGCAGCGCTTATTGAGTATATGTGGCCAGTCAACCTGTCCCAAGGGGCGCATGTGCTGTTTGTGAAACAATCGTATATATGGCACAACGAGATATGCCAACGCGTGCGCCCCTTTCTACCGCGAATAGCGATACGACGATAACGCGCCGTGTGCTGCTGGCTAATCCGCGCGGCTTCTGCGCAGGGGTGCAGCGGGCGATCGACACCGTAGAACAGGCACTGCGGCACTACGGCGCCCCGGTCTATGTCCGGCGAGCGATCGTCCACAATCAGGAGGTTGTTGAGCGACTTGAGCGACTCGGAGCGGTGTTCGTGCAGGAGGTTGACGAGATTCCCCCCGGCGCGATTACAATCCTCTCCGCGCACGGCAGCGCGCGCGCTGTAAAGCTCGCCGCGCAGGATCGCGCCCTTAGGGTGGTCGATGCGATTTGTCCGCTGGTCGCCAAGGTGCATGCCGAGATCGAGGGGTGGTACCGGGCAGGCCGCCATGTATTGCTGATCGGGCATCAGGGGCACCCGGAGATCGTCGGAACGCTTGGTCAGTTGCCCGCGGGCGCGGTTTCCGTGGTGTCGCACCCGGATGACCTTGCCATGCTCGATCACGGACCGAATATAGCCGTCGCCTATGCCGTGCAGACCACGTTCTCCGCGCGCGAGGCGGAAGCGACCATCGCGGCGATCCGTGCACGCTTCAGGGATGTCGCCGCGCCGCCCGCGAACGACATCTGCTATGCCACGACCAACCGTCAGGCCGCGATCGAGGAGATCGCGCGCGAAGCCGATCTGGTGCTGGTGGTCGGCGATACCATGTCCTCCAACGCCCGGCGGCTTGTCGAGGTCGCGCTCGCAACGGGCTGCCCGGTAGCCCGTCTGATACCGAATGCCGATGCCTTGCCGTGGGACTTGATCGGGAATGCTGCCACGATCGGCCTCACTGCCGCCGCCTCCACCCCCGCGCAGTCGGTAGATGCCGTTTGCGAAGCGCTGACATCCGCCGGTTTCCGGCTGCAAGAAATCGGTGGCCCGGTTGAGCGCGTGCGCTTCAAGCCGGTCTCGCTCGACCCGCTGGACCTGCCCGCCGATGCCGGAAGCCTGGAAGATCGCATGACTAGGCTGCGCAGAGACATAGACAGCGTGCTCGATGCCGCGATCGGGCAAGGCAGAGACCGGGATCGCCGACTGGGTGCAGCGATGCGCTATGCGGTGGTCGGCGGCGGCAAGCGTTTCCGCGCCCTGCTGGTCGCGGCTGTCGCGGAGCTGGTC
>CAZLTO010000063.1:0-6832 GCA_964562475.1 uncultured Sphingobium sp.
TACCGATCTGGTCGAAAAGCTGCTTTCCGAACGCAATATCCGCACCATCGTGCATTTCGCAGCGGAGAGTCATGTCGACCGCTCGATCACCGGGCCGGACGCGTTCGTCACCACCAACGTCATCGGCACGCATTCTCTACTGAAAGCCGCGCGCAAGCTGTGGCTGGACAAGGGCACCGGCCAGCCACACCGCTTCCACCATGTCTCGACCGACGAGGTCTATGGCTCGCTCGGCCCCAATGATCCAGCGTTCTCGGAAACCACGCCTTATGCGCCCAACTCACCCTATTCGGCATCGAAGGCGGGGTCGGATCATCTGGTGCGCGCCTATCATCACACCTATGGCCTCGATGTGACGACCAGCAACTGCTCGAACAATTACGGCCCCTATCAATTCCCGGAAAAGCTCATTCCGCTGTTCCTGCTGAACTGCCTGCATGGTCGCAACCTGCCGATCTATGGTGACGGCATGAACGTGCGCGACTGGCTCCATGTCGAGGATCATTGCAACGGGATCGAGAAGGTGATCCTGAACGGCAAGCCGGGCGAAACCTATAATATCGGTGGCGGGCAGGAACTGCCCAACTTGGCGGTGATCGAGGAAATCTGCGCGACGGTCGATCGCGCCTTCGCGGCTGACCCGTCGCTGGCCGGTCGCTTCCCGGATGCGCCTGCCGCCAGGGGGGCCCCTTCCAATACCCTCAAGAGCTTCGTGACCGACCGCGCCGGGCATGACCGCCGCTATGCGATCGACGAGACCAAGGCGCGCGCCGAGCTGGGCTATGCGCCGCGCCGCACTTTTGCGGAAGGCTTCGCGCAGACATTGGCATGGTATCTCGGCAATGAAGGCTGGTGGCGTCCACTGCTTAACCGCTGAAGCGGTCAGGCAGCGGTCTCTTTGATCTTGCCGGTAAACACATTGATGCCGGTGAGGCGGCGCACCGACCAGATGCTGGCGATATTCCGCCCGATCACCACCAGCGACATGCAGATCGCTATGCCTAACAGCCCGCCATATTGTGCGGCCAGCGGTGCGCTGATGATCAGGATCGCGCTGCTGCCGATCGTCTGAACGAGATTGGTGCGCTCATGCCCGGTCATCGCGAGCAGCAAGCCAGAAGGCCCGGTCATGGTATAGATCGCCTGCCCAACCACCACGATGCGCAGCACGGTCGTTGCCTGGTTGAATTCCGGGCCGAACAGGTCGAGAACCGGCCCCGCGAAGATGAAGATCAACACCGCGACGGGGAGGCAGAAGAATGCCGAAAGCCGCGTTGCCGACCCTGCCAGATGAGCGACGCGCTTCATGTTTCCGGCGGCATGCGCCTCGGCGAACTGGGGTGAAAAGATACTGAACAGCCCCATTGTGATGATGCTCAATATGCCCGCTACCTGCGCCGCAACGCGGTACAGCCCCGCCTCATAGATGCCCAGCGTCGCGGAAGCGGTGGCGAGGCCATACCAGTCGGCGATGTTGAGGAAGATCGCCACGCCCCAGAGCGGCACGGCAACCCGCAATATCTCGCGCATCGGCACATGCAGCGCGCCCGGCTTGTTGGTGCTGTAGGGCAGGCTGGTGAAAAACGCCGTCATGCCGACCAGCAGCCCGGTGAGCGCGGTCATCCACAATACCTGTTCGACGCCGGGGGCAAGGCCCACCGCGATGTAAATGAGCACGATGGTCGGAATCAGCAGCACCTCGATGCACTGCCCCCAGATATAGGCCTTTTGCGAACGCAGCACCGCGCCCAGCATGCGGGTGAGCGTGCGCGAGATCATGATGAGAATGAGCACCGGGATGGCGTCCTGCGGCACCTCGCCCTTGAAAATCAGTTTCATCACCGGCGTCCCCCCATTATAGAGGGCGGCGACCAATATCCCTGCAAACATCAGGGAATAGGCGATGATTTTCATGAGGCTGCGTCGTTCGATCAGCACATTCTGCGCCACCGCGGCCGAGAACTTGCGCGTAACCGCAAGATCGATTCCGCCTACCGCGACTACGGAAAGGAACATTGCCGTCTGCGTGATCACCGCATAATGGCCGTTCGCTTCCGGCCCAAACAGACGACCGATCAGAACCGTTACGGCAAACCCGGCCGCAACCGATGCGCCACGGATAGCGAGAGACATGATTGACTGAAAATGATGTTTCAGCAGTGCGCGCGGATCGATTTTGGGGGGAGCCATCTCGTTTCCGTCACATTTCCCTGTTCGCGCGCCCTGATTTCTGTGTAGGCATTTTGTTATAGGTTTTTCATCACTAGGGTATATTGCTCTGTCTACACAAGTTCGACGCTTAGCTCTAGGGCAGGTGGCTGTGTTTTTTTTTGCGGCTGGGCGTTGATAAAGACGGTTTTGTACAATTTGAGGTCAAGGTTGATGGAAACCCTTTATGATTGGCTGGCGCTCCTCGCATTTGCCGGCTTGATCGTGCTGTTTCTGCAGCGTTCTTCCATGGATGAGCCACCGGACACGGTGTGGCATTATCTTCCGCCCGCCATCGGTTGCGCGCTTTCCAATTATCTCGGCAACGAGGGGATGGGCGTGCTGGCTATCCTCACGCTCGCTGCGGTTGGAGGCTATGTCTATTTGGTGCTGAAGCCGAAGATATTTCGGTAAGGGCGCTATAATCCGGCGATTATTTGCAGCGGGCTGAGACAATATGCGTGCAGTTGCTGCGCCTTTGCCACATCGCGGAAAAAATATTCAACATGTCCCGATTTGGTTCTGTTTTTGTTGCGTCTGCGAAGCATATGTCGGATACTATCCGTAAAGTAATTCGGTGTATTGCCTCTCTACCAAGTCTCCGATTTTACGAAAGGGTATAGAATGGGCTGGCAGAACTGGTTTTCGTCGCGCAAGAAAAACATGGATGCGATGGATCAGGATCATGGAGAGCTTGTCCCGCGTCTTTCGATTGGCCGCAACCGGGATCGCCAGGATGACAAGCTGCCGCGCTTTCAGGGCACGGCAGGAGATCAGATTCGCAGCACCGGCAAACGGACCGCGCTGGATCGGGTGCGCTTCCATCTGCGCAATGCCTTTACGCCCTCTCAGCCGGTTCTTTCGCACCGCATGTTCGCAGGCCGCACCGAGGTTCTCAAGACTCTGATCCGCTCGATCGAGGACCAGCGCCTCCATCTCGTGCTTTATGGCGATCGGGGCATCGGCAAGACCTCGCTGCTGCATATCCTGGCCCAGCTGGCAAAGGATGCCCGCTACATCGTCCGTTATGCGTCCTGCGGCGAGGAAACCGATTTCAGCGAGCTGATGCGCGCTATCGCCGCAGACATCCCTCTGCTCTATCATTCGGACTATGCGCCGACATCGTCGGAAATCGAAAGCGGGCGCTCGCTGGCCGATCTGCTGCCCGCTGGAACGCTGACAGTGCCGCAGATCAGCGATCTGTTCGCGAAGATTTCCAACACGCGGATTTTGATCATCCTCGATGAATTCGATCGCGCTCATTCTCCCGCTTTCCGCCGCTCGATCGCCGAACTGATCAAGAATCTCTCGGATCGCTCCAGCCGCCTTCAGCTGGTCATCGCGGGCGTTGCCGCGAACCTGACCGAGCTTATCGAGCATATCCCATCGATCCGCCGCAACATCCTGGGCTATCATGTGCCCAACATGTCCAACAGCGAGATCGAAGAACTCATACACAATGGCGAGAAGATCTGCGGCATGACTTTTGACCGCGAGGCGATCGCCTTCATCAGCGCCGTGGCTTATGGTTCGCCCTATATCGCCAGTCTGCTGAGCCAGCATGCCGGGCTTGCAGCGGTCGACCGTGATGCGGGCATGGTCGAGAAGCGCGATGTGGCCGAGGCTATCAATCACGCTGTCGACGAAATCCGTCATCGCGTTTCGAGCCTCAGCCTGTTCCAGACCGCGCGCGCCAAGGCGGATGGGCATGGCAACAATCTCGGTCTGCTCGCGCGTCTCGCGCTGCATTATGCAGGGCGTCTGCTGCCGCAACAGGCCGATGAGGTTATCCGTAGGCCCGGCGAAGGCATGGCGTTCATGCAGATGATCGAGCGTGAATATGGCCTGCTGGAGCCTCTGCCGAACGACCCTGCGGGCGCCTATCATTTCCGCGAGGAAGGCGTGCCCGTCTATCTGTGGATCGAACTGGCGCAATCCCATTTCGCGGGCGAAAAGAGCAACACCAAGCTGCTCGATGCGTTGCTCGATAAATATGCGGTGACGCAAAGCGCCTGAAAAGGCCGGAGTAGGGCATCTTGCTGGCTTCGCTCATCGAAAAGATCAAGGTCAAGCTGTGGTCGCGGGATCAGTATGTGAACCCGCGCCTGCGGGCCTATTACCGCGATAATTTCCGCATAGACGTTGGCCTCTACAGCTATGGCTGCTTTGATCGCTGGCGGATGCCGGGACCGATCCGGGTAGGGCGCTATTGCTCGATAGCCAATTCGGTGAAGTCCGCGCCGATCAACCACCCCTATGACGCGATGACGACCCACCCCGCGCTCTATGAACGCAAATTCGGCGTGGTGGAGAAAGACATCCACTATGACGATGTGCTGGTGATCGAGGACGATGTCTGGCTCGGCCATAATGTGATGATCCTGCCCGGCTGCAAACATGTCGGCTGGGGCGCGATCATCGGCGCGGGTGCGGTGGTGACCAAGAATGTGCCTGCCTACGCCATCGTCGCAGGCAACCCGGCGAAGAAGCTCCGCGATCGCTTCGAGCCCGATCTGATCGCCGCGCTGGAGGAAAGCCGCTGGTGGGAGCTTGATCCGCCGCAGCTCAAGGCGCTGGTCAAGGCCAATCGCGATCTTGTCTATCATCCAACCGCCACCAGCGTGAGCGCATGGATCAAGGCCGGGCGTCCGATGGACTGGACTGGCTCAGCCCCATGACCGGCGAAACCGTCCGGCCAACTCCGCGCATCAGCGTGGTGGTGCCGCATTATAACGATCTGGATCGGCTCGATACATGCCTCACGGCGCTGGTGGCGCAGACGCTACCGCGCGCCGACTATGAGATCATCGTTGCGGACAATAATTCTCCGGTCGGACTGGCGGCGGTGGAAGCCAGGGTTGCAGGCCGCGCGCGGGTCGTGACCGCGATGGAGCCGGGCGCGGGCCCAGCCCGCAACGCCGGGGCCGAGGCTGCGCAAGGCGACATCCTCGCGTTCACGGACAGCGACTGCGTGCCGGAGCCGCAATGGCTGGAAAAGGGCGTCGCCGCAGTGGACCGCGACGGCGATTTCATCGGCGGCGGCATGAAGGTGCTGGTGCCGGGTGATCGCCCTATGAGCGGCGCGGAGGCGTTCGAGACCGTGTTCGCGTTCGACAATGAGCGTTACGTCCGCCAACTCCATTTCACCGTCACCGCGAACCTGATCTGCCCGCGCGCCCTGTTCTTGCACGTAGGCCAGTTCCGCACCGCCGTCTCCGAAGACAATGAATGGTGCTGGCGCGCGCGGGAGATGGGGTATCGCATCGGCTATGCCGGCGATGCGCTGGTCGGCCACCCGGCAAGAGCGGATTTCGCACAGCTTAAGGGCAAATGGCGGCGCATCTGCGCCGAGCGCTATGCGTTGACGCGTGAAAAGGGCGGGTCCGCGCTGCGCTGGATCGCGAAGACATGGCTGGAGCTGCCTGCGATTCCGGTACACGCGTTGAAGGTGATGACGGATAAGCGCCTGCCGAGCATGGGGGTGCGCATGTCCGCCCTGGCTACGCTCGTCGGCATCCGGCTGTGGCGCTTTGTCGAGGGCCATCGGGTGATGCTGCGCGGAGGCGGGCACGGATGAGCGCGCCGCACTCACAACCGCTTCACGTCAGTATCTGCATCGTCGGCTTTCACAATCACGCGGAAATTGCGGGCTGCGTCGCGGCGCTCGGCGCGTCGACCTACGGCGATTTCGATATCGTCATCTGCGAGAATGGCGGCACGGCGTCGTGGGAAAAGCTGACCGCCGCATTGCCAAGGCAGCTTCCCGGCGGGCAGGGGGTGGAGTGCATCAACGCGGGCGCCAACCTCGGCTATGCGGGCGGGGTCAACACCGCGATGCGCGCCCGGCCCGATTCCGGCGCTTGGTGGGTGGTCAATCCCGACACGCTGCCGGAGCCGGATGCACTTGCGGCTTTGGTCGAGCGCCTGTCTCGCGGCGATTGCCATATGGTCGGCGGCGTCCTCTATAATGCGGACGGGCGGGTTCAGGCTTATGGCGGGCACTGGCGTTTCTGGCTGGGCCGCGCCGTTTCCATCGGCATGGGGGCGCATGTCGATGACCCGGTCGATGCTGCCGCCGTCGAGGCGCGGATGAACTATGTGCTCGGCGCTTCGATGCTGGTGGACCGCATGTTCGTTCAGCGCGTCGGGCTGATGCGCGACGAATATTTCCTCTATTGCGAGGAAGTGGAATGGGGCCTGCGTGCGGGCAAGATGGGCATGAGGCTCGGCTTTGCGCCGAAATCACGCGTGCGCCACGATCAGGGCAGCACCACAGGCTCTGCGGGCGCGATCCACAGCCGCAACCGGCTGCCTATTTACATGGACGAGCGCAACAAATTGAATGTGGTGCGCGACATATCGGCTTGGCGCCTGCCGGTGGCGATACTGGCGACGCTGGTGCTGCTCAGCTTGAGGTTCGCCGCCCGTGGAGCATGGAAGCAGTGGAACTATGCACTCTCCGGCTGGTGGGCAGGGGTGCGTGGCGAGCGCGGGATACCGCCCTTTATGAAAACGTTCTAGAGCATCGTGCCAGAAAGTGGGAACCGGTTTTTGGCAATAAACGATGCGATAACAAAGATATAGAGCGCGCGTCCTGCGTCAGATTTAACGCAGCGCGCTCTAG
>CAZLTO010000064.1:0-6763 GCA_964562475.1 uncultured Sphingobium sp.
TCATCCAGTTCCACCCGACCTGCCTCTACAATCTGGAGGTCAAGAATTTCCTGATTACCGAGGCCGTCCGGGGTGAGGGGGGCCAACTCAAGATTCCGGGTACCGGCGAGCGCTTCATGCCGCGCTTCGACGAGCGCGCCGAGCTTGCCCCGCGCGACATCGTAGCCCGCGCCCTCCACCATGAGATCAAGCGTCTCGGCCTCGATTACGTCCACCTGGACATCTCGCATCGCGAACCTGCCTTCGTCCGCGAGCACTTCCCGAACATCTACGAAAAGCTGCTCGGGCTGGGCATCGACATCACCAAGGAGCCGATCCCGGTCGTCCCCGCCCAGCATTATACCTGCGGCGGCGTGATTATAGACCTGGACGGGCGCACGGACTTGCCCGGTCTCTATGCGGCGGGCGAGGTGAGCGAGAGCGGCCTCCACGGCGCGAACCGCCTCGCGTCCAACAGTCTCCTCGAATGCTTCGTGTTCGGCGAAGCAGCGGCGAAGCACATCCGCGCGCATTGGGGGGAGCTTCCCGCCCCGCCGCCGATCAAGCCGTGGGACGAAAGCCGCGTCACGGACTCGGACGAAGAGGTCATCGTGCAGCACAACTGGAAGGAAATCCGCCGCTTCATGTGGGATTATGTCGGCATCGTCCGCACCACCAAGCGGCTGGAACGCGCCAAGCACCGCATCGATCTGCTCGCTTCGGAAGTAGACGAATATTACGGCAATTTCCGCGTGACGCCTGACCTCATCGAGCTGCGCAACCTCGTCGAAGTCGCCCGCCTCATCATCCGCTCGGCGCTCCGCCGCAAGGAGAGCCGTGGGCTGCACTATACGCTCGACTATCCCAATATGGGACAGGCTGAGGATACCGTCCTGACGCCTTGATTCCATTTGAAAATGCTGCTCGCCACGCCTTACTCTCGATGTTTGGGAGAGCAGCATGAGCGAGTCGGATATCTGGAGCGTGGATCGCATCGCGGCGAATAATCTTGGGCTGAGTCTGGGCATGGTTTTCGACAAGGACCAGATCGAACGGATTACCGATCATTTCGCGCGACATCGGCTCACCGCCGCGCAATGGGCGGCGGAGCGCACCCACTCCAATATCGTGCACCAGCTTGAAAACGAGTCCATGCGTCTTGCCCAGCAGCACGATGAGATATGGTCAGAGGGATACAGGCGCGCCGAGCAGGTCGTGATGACCATGCTTGCCGGAGAACTCCTCGGCGTCGACCGGCGCGAGCCGAGGAGCAAGGGGCAGATATTGCGCGCGATGGTGCGGCAGGCCAAGCGGCAGTAATAGCTAAAACCCGAAGCGCGCCGTGACCCGCACATCGCGCCCGGCGAGCGGCGCATAATCCTTCATATAGCTCGCATGGCGCCGCGCCGTTACGTCGAAAATATTATTGGCGGCGAGGGTGAGAACCACCGCCTTGTTTTCCGCCATCGGTCGCCAGTTGAGCGATGCGTTGACCAGCGTGAAGCCGGGCGTCGTCGTCTCCAGCCCGCTGACCCGCTTTTGCGCGAAATCATGCTCAACCTCGATCCGCGCGGTCCAGCGGTCGTTCGCGAGTTCCGCGCCGCCCTGGATGCGCAGCGGCGGGGTGCGTGGCGTTGGCCCGATGCCCTTGAGCGATGCGCGCACATAATCCGCCGAAGCGTCGAGCGTCAGCGCCATGTCGCCCCAGCGCGCCGCCTCGACGCTGCCCTCCGCCTCGAAACCATAAGTGCGCGCTTTCCCTTGCGTATTCTGGAAGCAGGGGAAGTCTATCGACAAAAGCCCGGTCGCCGCGAGACACACGGCGTCCGCCACTTCGCTGTCATGGATATAGCCGCTGAAGCGGTTGGCGAAGGCGTTGAGCGACACGGCATAGCCGGGGCCACCGCCCTTGAGGCTCGCTTCCACGCCCCAGCTCTTCTCCTTGCCGAAGTTCGGATTCCCGAGCTCGAATGCCTGCGTGCCTGCATGGGGGCCACGCGCGAACAGCTCCTCTGCGGAAGGCGCTCGCTCGCTGCGTACCACGCTGAGGCCCAGCCGCCAGCCGGGCGTTACCTCCAAACTGCCGCCCAGCGAGAAGGACAAGGCATCGAAGCTGCGCGCCATCGCACCGACGCCGAGGTCGCTATCCGCCGCGCTGCTGACCCGGCTATGCTCGAACCGCGCACCGCCTTCGATCCGCACCGCGCCAAAGTTGAGCGATTGCAGGGTGAACAGCCCGAATTGCGTCGTGCTGTTGGCGGGCAGGAATTTCTCGTCGCCCAGAATGTGCATGTCGCGCGCGAGGATCTGAACACCGCTGACGCCATCCCATCCGCCGCGTTTCGCCTGCACCAGCTCCGCGCGGCCCTCGATGCCCTTCGCAAAGAATTGCGTGCCTATCGTGCCATCTTCCTCGATCTCGGCATGGGTATAATCCGCAAATCCCGCGCGCAGACGGATACGGTCGACAAAGGCGCCATTGGCATGCAATTCGGCGCGCAGGTCGGCCCGGTCCTGCCGTATATGGATGTTGACCGCCTCGGCTTCCTCACCCGGAACCAGGGAATAGCGGATCGGCACGCCATAAAGGTTGTCGATATGGTTGTAGGACACGCCGATGTCCCCGCCTCCGCCGATATAGGCGAGCGCGCCCGCAACCTCCCAGCTTTCCGCCGTGCTGTTGGTCAGCTTGCCCTTCAAGCCAGCGAGTGAAGCTATGTCCGGGTCGCCGCTCGCCAACGCCTCGGCGCGTAGTGCAGGGGTGAGGATATGTCCGCCGGTGCGCAGGTCGTCGCTCTTGCTCCAGCTTCCATCCACATGCGCGACGAAGCCGCCGCCAAGCGGCGCCTCGGCCTTGCCGGAAAGCGTGCGCTCGTCCGCCGCGCTGCCATAGCTGGCGACGCCTTCCAAATGCACCGGTTCATCGGGGATTTTGTGCGGGATGCGCGCATCGACCACGTTTACCACGCCGCCGATCGCGCTCGATCCATAGAGCAACGCCGCCGGGCCGCGCACCACTTCCACCCGCTCGGCGGTCAGCGGATTGATCGCCACCGCATGATCGACCGAGGTGTTGGAAACGTCGAAGCTGCCGATGCCGTACGTCAACACGCGGATGCGCTCGCCCTGCAATCCGCGCAATACCGGACGCGAGGCGTTGGGGCCAAAGCTGGTCGCGGAGACGCCGGGCTGGCGGGAGAGTGTCTCGCCGATGCTGGAGCGCAGGTCGCGGTCGAGCTTGTCGCCGGTCAATACCGAGACACCGCCCAGCGCGTCCTGCTGGCTGCGGTTGACCAGCGCGGTGACGACAATCTCCTGCGGTGTCTTGTCATGATAGCCGGTTGCGGAGTCCGCTTCCTCCGCATGGCTCATGGCGGGGTATAGCGCAGGCAATGTCACAATGCTCGTCATCAGGGCGAGGGGAAGGCGACGGCTGGACCTGTAATGAGGCACTTCTGGCTCCGATGGGTTGGGCGCAATGCAGAGCGCTACGGTTTAACTCAGCGCCGCCTCTCTATGATGAATGATATAACATATCAAACGCAAAATATATGCGTGGACAGTAAACTTCGTAGTAAACTTACCGGAACAGAAACTCGGCAAGCGCCATGATCGCCGGGTCTTCGGCCAGCGCCGGGCGGATCGCCTGCCGCACCTGAATCTGCGGCAGGCCCGAGGCGTAGGCGAGGCGCGCGATGCCGCCCATCTTGCCGAAATCCCGCGCCATCGGCCCGAACGCGGCAAAGCAGGTGTCCGAGCGCTTGAGATGGTTCATGATCCGGTAGAGATCGTCGGTCTCCAGCTCGGGCTGGGGCATGACGAGGCCGCTCGCCGCCAGTGCGCTTTCAGTGAGAGCGCGGGTGAGATTATTCTTGTCCAGCGCGACATAGGGCAGCGCGGAAATCTCGCGCGCGCCGAGCGCCTCCTCGGCCGCCAGCGGGTGATCCGCACCGACGAACAGCGATATCCGCTCGCTCCACGCATAGCGGCTGGGGAAATGGTGCGTCTCCGCCAGCGCGTAATAATAGGCAATATCGGCCTTGCCTTCCAGAAACAGGCGGGCGGCCTGATCCTCGTCTATGCTCTCCAGCATCAGCTCGATGCCGATGTCCGGGCTGGCGTCCTCGAACGCGAGCAGCGCCTCCTGAAAATGGCTGAATATCGCCGGATGCGAGGCAAGGGTGATGATCTGGACCGCATTGCGTGGCTCCGACATTTCGTCCACCGCAGGTGTCGATGTCCGCTCCAGCGGATGCAGCGGGCGGAAATGCTTGGGCGTGACCGCCTCCTCCTTGGCACGCGGCTCGAAAGCACCTGTTTCCGGCTCCCGCTCCTCGGCCTCGGGTGGTGCGTCTGCAAGCGGCTCCACCCGCAGCGCGGGGGCGTCGGGACGTTCTTCGCCGCTCAAATTTCCGGTCCACAGCACATGATCGTCCAGCGCCATCTGACCAAGCGCAGTGACGATCTTCTGCCCCGATGCGGTGAGTGCGACATTGCCGCCTTCGATCGCGAAAATCTGATGGCCGAGCAGGTCTTCGAGCCTGTTCATGCTGTCGATCACATCAGCCGGGGGGAGGGCGAGCGCCTTGGAGCATTCGGTGATGCTGCCGGTCGCCACGACCTGCGCGAAGACATCAAACTGCCGTGCCATCGAAGCGCTCATGCGGTGTAGATAGGCAAAGCCTGCCCGCGCCGATAGAGGCAATCGGCTGTTCCCGTCTGAAATCCCAAAATTTCGCCGCTTCCCTCCGGTCGCCGCCTGAGTCCGGTTGACGAACCGGCCCAAGCCGTGGCAAGGGCGGCCTCCACCAGCGCGGGTATAGCATAGTGGTAATGCACTAGCCTTCCAAGCTAGCTAGGCGGGTTCGATTCCCGCTACCCGCTCCAATTTCCTGTCCGATACCGTCCTATTCCATCTAGACAAAGCCCGAAAAACCGCGCTATTTAAGTGTCGGTTGACCGGTAATGTCTTATACTGACTGATAGCAGCCACCTCTCGGTGGGGGTATTTTTCAGGGGTATGTTGAAAACGGTCAATTCGATACCCCCGCTCATGGGGGTATCCGGGGACCGGACATGCCGCTTTCAGACATCGCGATCAGGAATGCTAAGCCCGCAGCGAAGCCCGCCAAGATGGCGGACGGTGGTGGACTGTTCCTTTATGTGACCCCGGCGGGTGGCAAGCTCTGGCGGCTCAAATATCGGATGGATGGGCGCGAGAAGTTACTAGCCATTGGTTCCTATCCGGAGATTGGCCTGAGCGATGCGCGCAAGCGGCGGGATGAGGCGCGGGCCTTGATTGCTGAGGGTAAAGACCCGTCGCGGGAAAAGCAGAAGGCCAAGGCTCGGTCACGGCTGGAATCGGCGGACACATTCGCCGCCATCGCCAAGGAATATTGCGACAAGCGCAAGCGGGACGGAGAGAAGGGCTGGTCGCCCGCCACGGCCACGCGGAGCGAATATCTGTTATCCCTGCTATCTCCCGGCATAGGACGCCTGCCGATCAGCGAGATTGAGCCTGCCGATGTGCTGGCGGCTGTCCGCAAGATCGAGGGCAAGGGCAATCTGGAGAGCGCCCGGCGCACGCTGCAACTTGCCAGCATGGTATTTCGCTATTCCGTGGCGACTGCCCGGCTGGGGTCCGATCCTACGCGCGATCTGCGCGGTGCGCTCACCGCCCCCAAAGTGACGCATTATGGCGCGATTACCGAGGCCAGGCGCGTGGGAGAGCTACTGCGCGCCATTGATGGCTACGAGGGACAGGGACTTACCAAGATGGCGATGCAGATTGCCCCGCACGTATTTGTGCGCCCCGGAGAGATGCGCCATGCGGAATGGAGCGAGATTGATCTAGACGGCGCACTCTGGACGATCCCGGCAGAGAAAATGAAAATGCGGAAGGTGCATGTCGTTCCGCTGTCTAGGCAGGCTGTGGAGCTTTTCAGGGAGATACGGCAGGCCAGCGGGCCGAGTGGTTATGTGTTCCCTTCAATCCGCACTCGCACCCGACCGATGAGCGAAAACACCATCAATGCCGGATTGAGACGGCTGGGCTACGCCAGCGACGAAATGACGGCGCACGGCTTTCGCGCGATGGCGTCGACCTTGCTGAATGAAAGCGGTAAATGGCACCCGGATGCTATTGAGCGCGCACTGGCCCATGCCGATGACGACAAGGTGCGGGCGGCTTATCATCGTGGCGCTCACTGGAAAGAGCGTGTCCAAATGGCGCAATGGTGGAGCGATTATCTCGATCAGCTCCGCAAGGGTGCGGACGTGATCCCCATCAAGGCGAAAGGACGCCGATGACAGTTCACCGGGCATAGTGCCCGATGAAGCGACCCGGCCGGGTGGTTCCAGCACCTGCCGGGTCTAACCACAACCGACTACGAGGAGTCGAAATTATGGCTGAAGTATCTCATATCGACGACGACGCCCGGCAGCAACGCCGCGCGCAACGGCAGGCGCTAGAAACCCTGCTCAACTTCAAACACGGCGCGGTCTACCCGTTATTTCATATCGACGATGCGTCGTTCATCTTCGGCACGATCAACAGTATCGCGGGCGTCCTAGCAGTCGAAGCAACTTCTGACGGAGGAGTATCTGACACGGTTACAGCGTCTGCGCTGGAAGGAATTGCTCTACTGGCTGCGATAGGTCAATTTGCGCAGGAGGCTAAGGCATGAGCGGCGCTTCCTCCAAAGATGAATCCCATAGGCTTTACGCAGCGTGGAGATTGGCGCGGGCGAATTGGGATGCAGAGCGCTACAGGCCCGAGCACGCG
>CAZLTO010000065.1:0-6737 GCA_964562475.1 uncultured Sphingobium sp.
GTCTGGATCGACAGGATACCGCCGTCTGGCATCGCGTCGCGGGCATTGACGACAAGGTTTACGATCACCTGCTCTATCTGGCCAGGATCAGCGCGCACGGAACCCAGATTGCGGCCATGCGTCACTTCCAGCTTCACATTCTCGCCAATCAGGCGCTTCAAGAGGCTGGAAACGTCCGAAACGATGTCGGGAAGCTGGATCACCTGCGGGCGCAAGGTCTGCTGGCGGGAGAAGGCCAGCAGTTGCCGCGTCAGGCTCGCGGCGCGGTTGGAATTGGACTTGATGTGCTGGATGTCGTCATAGTCGCTGTCGCCCGGCGTATGACGCATCAGCATCAGGTCGCAATGGCCGATGATGGCGGTGAGGATATTGTTGAAGTCATGCGCCACGCCGCCCGCGAGCTGGCCGACCGCTTGCATCTTGGTCGCCTGCGCCACCTGCCGCTTGAGCCGCCCCTCCTCATTGTCGTCCTTGAGGGTGAGAACCACGGCCGCCTCGCCCAGTCCGCGCACGCCAGAAAGGCTGAAGGCGACTGGCTCCTCGGGCTGATTGCGCAGGCGCACGGCAATATCGCCCGACATCTGCGGGCCGACCGCATAGCGCCGCACCGCCGCCGCCAGCGCGGCCTGATCCTCTGCCACGACCAGATCGCCGGGATAGGCGGGCTTTTGTCCATCTGGAACATTGGCCGCGCGACCGAACGCGGAATTCAGGAACAACAGCCTGCCATCCCTGTCCGCCAGCGCAATGCCGACTGGCATCAAGGCAAAGAGCGCCTGAAGATAGGACAGCGAAGATCCTCCCAGCGTGGCGTCGCCCGGTTGATCGACAAGCAGGATGAGCGCGGGCCCATCGGGTTGGTCCGCCTTGAGCTGTACCCTGAAGACCGCGACAGGCAGGGTCGAAAGCGTCTCTTTCTGGAAGAAGATGTGCCCCTGCTCATCCTTGCGGAACAGCTCCGCGAAATCCCTCCCGGTAAGATCGGCATCGGAACGCCCTGCCGCACGTATCAGGAACGCCTCGTTGGTAACGCGTATGCGCCCTTCTGGACCGATGATTGCGGCCATCAGGCCCGCGTCGCCAAGCTGCAGCCCCACCTCACCGGAGATCATACGGGTAAAATCTTCGATTACGCTCGACTGGCGCACAGGCACGAAATGCCATAGCAGATAGTCATCTGACCGGCCTGTGCGCGTGACATGCACCTCCACCTTCATGGCGCCAAAAGCGAACCCGTCGCAACGCCCCTCTCCATCGCGCGTGGCCATGCGCCCGGCCTGAACAAGCGCGGTCAGCCCATCGGCATCCAGAGGAAGCGCGGACGGCGCAGGCCAGCCTGAAAACCACTCTCCATACAGGTCGCTTGCGCACACCAGCCTGCCCGCATGATCCGTGACCGCCATTGCCTGCCCGGAAGCATTAGCCGCCGCCCGCGTGATAGACCAGTCGGGCGGCATCTCGCGGGTTGTTGCCGCGACGACGGGTTCTCCGGGGCGTACGGCATAAGCGAGCGCTGCCATGCCCAGCACAGCAGCGGCAAAACCCGCCGCGATGATCCAGTCACCCAATGTGAAAAATATGAGTAGCGCGCTTAGTAGCGATGCGAGAACAACAAGCGGCAGCGCATAGCGCCGGTCCGGCTCATCCGCCAGCGCAAGTATATCCTGCTTATAGCTGCTTCCCTGCACCCCTGACATGTTCGGCAATGTTTCCCCGGGCTGAAGTGCGGAAGAATTTATCGTACATTAGCAAATAGATTCAAAGGATGAAGCGGAAACTTCGTGACAGCCCGCCAGTCGATCAGCCTTGCCGCCGAGCCTTCCACTTTCGCCACAGATGCGAGCGCCACAGCCAGTCTGCAATGAAATAGCCCGCCACCGCCATGGCGATCGCGATGAGGGCCAGGCCGAAAATCAGTGCAGGCGCAGCTTCCGACACCAGCCACCCGGTCCAGCGTGCGATGCTGGCATGCTCATCGACCAGCGCCATGAACTGCGCGATCTCGGAAGATCGCCCCAAGGCGACATTGCCGATATAGACGGATGCCCAGAGGATCAGCGGCGTTGTCGCAGGATTGCTGAGGAACGTCATCGCGGTCGCCAGCGGGATGTTAGCCCGGAATGGTAGCGCTAAAAATGCCGCACCCGCGATCTGCAAGCCGGGTATCATCAGGAAAATCCCTACCAGCAGCCCCAGCGCCACGCCACGCGGAACGGAGCGACGGGTAAAACGCCACAATTCGGGCGCGAGCACCCGATGCGCTACCGGCGCAAGAATGCGGCTGTTCTCGAAGGTTTCACGGCGAGGCGCATGCTTATGCCACCAGTCAGTGAGCCGGTTCTGCATCAGCGATGCTCCTTGAGCAAACGGCCCTGCTCGCGCTTCCACTCGCGCTCCTTGGTTGTGTCGCGTTTGTCGGCGGCATTCTTGCCCTTGGCGAGCGCCAGCTCAACCTTGGCCCTGCCCTGCCCGTTGAAATAGATCGAGAGCGGCACCAGCGTCATCCCCTTGCGCGCCACCGCGCCATGCAGCTTGGTGATTTCGCGTTGATGCATAAGCAGCTTCCGCGGTCGCTTCGGCTCGTGGTTGAAACGGTTGCCATGGCTGAATTCCGGCACATTGCTATTGATGAGCCACACTTCCTCGCCAACTACTTCGGCATAGCTCTCGGCAATCGAGCCTTCGCCGAAGCGGAGCGATTTCACCTCTGTGCCCTGAAGCACGATCCCTGCCTCGAACACCTCGTCGATGGCATAGTCAAACCGCGCGCGCCGGTTCTCGGCGACGGTTTTGACCTTCTTGAAGGTTTCTGTGCGGGGGCGGGCCATGGTCGGGTGTTTTCCTGTCGTCGATATGGGAGCGCTTGCGCCCCTATACCAGACCCGCGATTTCCAGAGCCCGGTCGACCGCAGCCTGGGAAGAGGCGCTAGGCCAGGTAATTGGTAGACGAACATCGGCAGGCATCTCCGGGCGAACACGCGACAGCGCATATTTAGTCGGCCCCGGTGAAGAATCGCTGAACAGTGCATCGTGCAGCGGATATAATCTGTCCTGATATTCGAGCGCCCTGTCCCATTCGCCCGCCGCCATCGCCGCCTGAAACTCAGCGCACAAGCGCGGCGCGACATTCGCCGTCACCGAAATGCAGCCCACGCCGCCCATTGCGTTGAAACCCAGCGCCGTCTCGTCATTGCCCGAAAGCTGAATGAAGTCGGCCCCGCAGGCAAGCCTTTGCGCCGTCACACGGCCCAGATTGCCGGTTGCATCCTTAATGCCGACAATCGACTGATATTCCTCGGCCAAACGGTGCATCACCGGCACGCCGATATCAGTGATTGTCCGACCCGGCACGTTATAGAGGATAATCGGCAGGTCGCAGCGCTGCGCCAGATACGCGAAATGCTGATAAACGCCGTCCTGGCTGGGCTTGTTGTAATAAGGCGCGACCACGAGCGCCGCATCGGCACCCGCAGCCTGCGCCGCAAACATATGTTCCAGCGCGATCCGGGTGTCGTTGGAGCCGCAACCGGCGATCACAGGGACACGCCCAGCAGCCTGCTCGACACAGAGTGCGATGACGCGGTTATGCTCCTCGATCGTCATGGTTGCGCTCTCGCCGGTGGTTCCACACGGCACCAGAGCGGCGCTTCCTTCCTCGATTTGCCAGTCCACGAACGCGCGAAATGCGCCTTCATCCAGCCGACTATCGCGAAAAGGTGTCACCAAAGCCGGTATCGAGCCGGAAAACATGCAAAAATACTCCTTCAATCGAGCCGTTCATCAAGGCATAACCTAGATCATGCCATACTCACGCAGATCAGATCGGGCAAGGAACCTGAAAACGGACATGAATGGGCAAACCCGCCACCGCACGCTCTACCACCGTTTGATTGCCACAGGCGGCTTGCTGGTTGCGTCGGTCGCCGTTGCGCAAATCAGCGCACCACGCAAGGAAATTGTGCAACCTATCCTGCCAGGCGCATCGGCTGCCTTGCCACAAGGCTCACTGGACTGGAGCGAAACGCAGACCCGTTTGCTCAAGACGGCGGACCAGGCCATTCTCGCCGAGGTCGATGAATGGAAGCGGTTGCGGACAAGCGACAGTCTGGGATTTAGCGATTACGCCCGCTTCGTCATGGCCCACCCGGGCTGGCCGGACGAAAGCCGGATGCGCGGCCTTGCCGAACGCGCGGTCAGCGCGCAGACCTCGCCGACCGAAGCGATCGCCTTTTTTCGTCAGTTCCCACCACGCACCGCCACCGGCGGAGCACGCTACGCCCTTGCACTGATGAGCGCCGGAAAATCGGTCGAGGCGCGGAGCGCTGCCCGCAGCGCCTGGCGTATGGGCGCGATGAGCCCGGACGACGAAGCATTGCTGCTCGGCCAGTTCGCAGCTTCGTTTACCGCGGATGATCATGAGTCACATGCCGACGCCGCCCTCTCCGCACGCAACGCAAGCTCAGCGGAACGGGTGCTGGCCTATGTTTCACCCCAGATGGGGCCTGTATTCATGGCGCGCATCGCCATGCAGCGGCAATCCGCCGATGCCGGAGCGCTCATGCAGGCGGCAGAGCCTTATGCGCGCGGCAATGCGGGCTACATCGCCGATAAGGCGCAATGGCTGAGCGCCAGCGGTAATATCGCTCTCGCGCGCGATCTTCTGGCTGGGCGGGAGGCGCTTGCGACGCGCCCGGCCAATGTGGAGCGCTGGTATGAGCTGTTGCTCACGAACGCCCGCGCCGCGGCGAGGGAGGGCCAATATACGCTCGCTTATGCCATTTCCAGCCGCATAGACGATGCCTATCCAGCGGGAACCGACGTCAGCGCCCGCCCGATTGGCGAACGGGACGACTATACCAGCCTCGCGTGGCTGGCGGGCACGTTGGCGTTCGATCGGCTGGGACGCCCGCAGGATGCGGCTGCGATGTTCCTTCGCTACGCGCAGGCTGCGCGCTCGCCGCAGACTATGTCCAAAGGTTATTACTGGGCCGCGCGAGCCGCCTATGCTGCAGGAGATGGCGCGGCGGGCATGCGCGACATGCAGATCGCAGCCAGCTATCCGGACCAATATTATGGCCAGTTTGCGCTGGAAAAGCTCGGTCGTCCGGTTCCTGCCCCCCGTGCCATACCGCTTGCGACACCAGTCTCCGCGCAGGAGCGCGCGGCGTTCGATCGCCGTCCGATCGTGCGCGCCGCCCGCGCTCTGGGGCTTATGGGGCGCTGGAGCGACCAGAGCTTCTTCCTCCGCGCGATTGCGGCCAATGTGACATCAGACACTGAGCTGGTGCTTGTGGGCGAGCTGGCCGCGGCAATCGGCAGGCCCGATCTGGGCGTAATGGCCGGACGGCGCGCCCGCCCGGACGGCAGCAGCGCCTATAATCTTGCCAGCTTCCCGAGCCATCCAGTGCCTGATGGGCATGAGGCGTACTGGACTATGATCCACGCCATAGCCCGTCAGGAAAGCCAGTTTGACAAGGCTGCCGTCAGCCATGCTGGCGCGCGGGGACTGATGCAGCTGATGCCGGGAACAGCTCGGGAAACTGCCGGCAAGATCGGACTGGTCTACCTACCGGACAGCCTTACCAGCGATGCCCACTATAATATCCAACTCGGCAGCAGCTATTTTCAGCGCCTGCTGATCCGCTACAGCGGCAGCTATCCGCTCGCCGTGGCGGCCTATAATGCCGGGCCCGGCAATGTGAACAAATGGCTCGCGGCCAATGGCGATCCGCGCCTGCCCGGTGGAGACATGGTGCGCTGGATAGAGAGCATCCCGATCTCGGAAACCCGCAATTATGTGCAGCGCGTGCTTGAAAACGCGGTCGTATATGATGCGATCCGCGCTCAAAAGCTGGGCTACAGATCGCCGACTACACCCCTGAGCCGCTATCTGGGCAAAACGAGCGACGGCGGCTAGGCCAAAGCATGCACGAAAAAACCAACTATATCACGCCGCAGGGCTTTGTGGCGCTGAGAGCCGAATATGACCATCTTCTGGGCGTCGAGCGTCCAAAAATAGTTGAGGTGGTAAGCTGGGCGGCCGGGAATGGCGACCGCAGCGAGAACGGCGACTATCTCTATGGTCGCAAGCGTATGCGCGAGATCGACGGCCAATTGCGGCGTCTATCGAAAAAGATGAAGGCCGCGCGGGTGATCGATCCGGCGCAGCAACCGGACCGGAGCCGGGTCTATTTCGGCGCGACCGTGACTATTGCCGATGAGGACGACAACCGGCGGACTATTACAATCGTCGGCAATGACGAGACCGACACCAGCTCTGGAAAGATCGGCTGGGACGCCCCGCTGGCGCGCGCCTTGCGTGGGGCGGCTGTGGGAGATCTGCGGCGCGTGATGCTGCCGGGCGGCGAGAAGGAATATGAAATAACGGAAATCGGCTACCCTGCCGGAGCGGAGTAGCCGATTTCCCTGTTATGTCGTTCCGCCAAAGCGGAAGAAATCAGAAAGCGTAGCTAACCTTGGCAGGCTTGGCGCGGCGGCTACGCATCGCCATGCCGACGGCGCCCATGCCGAGGATCATCATCGCCCAGGTGGCGGGCTCCGGAACCGCACTCACGGTGATCTGGCCGATCTTGAACGCGTCAAAAGTGCGATCCGTGCCGCTAGCGGCGATCGCCCAGAACTTGCCGGTTTCGCCAGCCGTGGCTACGGTGCGCAGAGTGCCCAGGACGGTATTGCTTGCCGTAGCCGGCGAAACGATGCTGCCAGCCGTGGTCGAA
>CAZLTO010000066.1:0-6690 GCA_964562475.1 uncultured Sphingobium sp.
GTGTGTGTTCGCGTGCGTGTATGCGCGCTGAGGAGCACGAGAGGGTGAATGCGACTTGTGCGAGTGCGAGTGAATGCGAATTGCGACTGGGCGGGCAAATCATGCTTGCTTGTTTGTTTGTGCATCTGTGTGTAGGAGCGCGTTTTGTGTGAGCGTGTGTGTGTGTGTGTGTGTGTCCTGCTGCGCCTGTCTCCCCCGCGTGTTTCGCCGTGTGTGTGCATGAGCGCAGTGAGCTGTTGTGCCGTGTGTGTGCATGAGTGCAGTGAGCTGTAGCGCCGTGTATGTGTGTGCGCGCGCGGGGGGGTTGGGCCTCATGTCGCTCGTTGCCCACGTCCCCCGGGCGGGGCAGCGCGCAGGCTTCGCGGGCGGCGTGGAGGCCGACAACCCGCCCGACGCGCCCAGGTTCGAGATCGGCGAGACCACCGATTATGACGAATGCTTGGCCTGTCAGTGATGGTGTGCCGGTGAGCCACGGATAGACCATCGTCATGATCTCACGCCGCATCGTCACCGGGCTGGATGCCCATGGCAGCTCGACCGTCCTTATCGACGGGCCGAGCGGCGAGGTCGCGTGGGCTACGGCTGAAACCCCGGTCGACAACAGCGGCGCGGCGGATACGGGCGGCGCTTTCTCCTTCGCCATGCCTGCGGGCGGCAGCAAATTCCTGATGATCGAGTTTCCGCCCACGCCGCCCGGCGAACTGTTCGGCCCCGGCATGCACGCCACCGACACGATCGATTATCTGACCGTGGTACAGGGCGAGATCGTGCTCGTCACCGAAACCGGCGAAGCGACCTGCCGCGCAGGGGACATGATCGTCGATCGCGGCGTGCTGCACGGCTGGCGCAACGATGGCCCGGAGACCGCGCTCGTCTCCTGCGTAATGATCGACGCCGCGCCGGTCGGCAATGGAGCTACCATCAGATGACCCGCGCCGCCCTCTCCCCCCTTTTCCGTCCTTTTTTTGACTAGAAAGACCGTCCCATGTCCCTCCTGAAAGCCTCCAAGGTTTACAAACCGTTCGAATATCCCTGGGCCTATGAGTATTGGAAACGCCAGCAACAGGTGCACTGGATGCCCGAGGAAGTGCCGCTGGGCGAGGATTGCCGCGACTGGGCGCAGAAGCTCTCCGAACATGAGCGCAACCTGCTGACGCAGATCTTCCGCTTCTTCACGCAGGCCGACGTCGAGGTGCAGGATTGCTATCACGACAAGTATGGCCGCGTGTTCAAGCCCACCGAGGTCAAGATGATGCTGACCGCGTTCAGCAACATGGAGACGATCCACATCGCCGCCTACTCGCACCTTTTGGACACCATCGGCATGCCGGAGAGCGAATATTCGATGTTCCTCGAATATCAGGAGATGCGCGACAAGCATGACTATATGCAGCAGTTCGGCGTCGATAATGACGAGGACATCGCCCGCACGCTCGCGATGTTCGGCGGCTTCACCGAGGGCATGCAGCTCTTCGCCAGCTTCGCGATGCTGATGAACTTCCCGCGCTTCAACAAGATGAAGGGCATGGGGCAGATCGTCTCATGGTCCGTGCGCGACGAGAGCCTGCACTGCGAGGGCATCACGCGCCTGTTCCACGCGTTCGTGAAAGAGCGCGGCTGCCTGACGAAAGCGGTGAAGGAAGACATTATCGACTGCTGCCAGAAGACCGTGCGGCTGGAGGATGCGTTCATCGATTTGGCGTTCGAGATGGGGCCGGTGCCGGGCATGACCGCGAAGGAAATCAAGAAATATATCCGCTACATCGCGGACTGGCGCCTCGGCCAGCTTGGCTTCCAGCCGATCTACATGATCGACGAGCACCCGCTGCCCTGGCTCGCGCCGCTCTTGAACGGCGTCGAGCACGCCAACTTCTTCGAAGCCCGCGCCACCGAATACTCCAAGGCCGCAACCCGCGGCAACTGGAACGAGGTGTGGGACAGCTTTGACCGGCGAAAGCGCAAGGTGGCGAACGAGGACGTCTCCACCGACGACGGCGAGGATATGTTCAGCCGGGCCGGAGTGGCGGCGGAGTAGGGGAATGCAACGGATTAATCTTTATGACTTCGTTGAGTTAGGTCGAGCTATTTCGTCGGCTGAAAAAGTTAATAAAGATCAATCTCCATTTGATAGTTACGTTGCCGTGATGGATCTTAACAAGATCCTTTCATCTTTTAGCATCAGTAAGCAAGTAGATTTTGGTCATCTAGACTATTATGTCAATGAATTACAGAATGCGATGTCTTTGATCCGGGATCGTTATTTTGATGATAGCAAAGATGGAAATGATCACAAGGAATTAGGTTGGAAACCGGCATATACTTTATCTAAAGCACTTGATGAATTTAAAACAATACTATCGGCCGAATGTCGCTCTTTGTCATCTTATACTATTCAAAAGGTTGGTATATATTATACGAATGATTTGATCGAAAAGCCTGAGAATAAATTCTCAGATCATGTTCGTTCAAATATAAACAAAGATGCATTAATCCAATTTAAAGAAGCAGCTCAATGTTTGTCATTTCGTCTATACACTGCATGTGGCTATCACATGATGCGATCAGTAGAATATGTTTTTCTTGATTTAATGAAATGCATATGTGGTAGAAAGTTTGATTCACTCAATACTAACTGGGGCGCTTATATTAACGAAATGCAAAAAATTGTCTCATCGAATAAAAGGAGAAAACCGTCAAAAGAAACTATAGACTTACTACGCCAAATCAAAGACAATCACCGTAACCCCGTTATGCATGCGGACGTTTCGTTAGCTGAACATGAAGCCATGGATATCTTTGATCTTGGTGCGGTTGTAATGTCACATCTCTCTGAGGAAATTAGAAAATTATCTAGGTCACAATAGCGGTCCTGCACCTGGAATTACGGTGACAGAATTACGGTGACAGTGCACTAATCATTTATGGATACTTCCGCCTCGTATGCAGCACTGTCAGCACATCGACATCCGTCTCTGACGCAATGCGATAGACGATAAGATAGGGCAGCCCGACCACGGAAAACTCCCGTGTGTCCGCGACCATTCCCGCCCGTCCCAGCATCGGAAACTGCCCAAACATCATCGCCGTCTGCACAATCCGCGCCACGACATTATCGGCAGCGCGCGAGTCATCCTCCGCGATCCAGTCCCGGATCGCCGTCAGATCATCCTTGGCTTGCGGCGTGAAATTAACGTTCAAGGCCGAAATCGCGCAAAATCTGCGCAACGGGAATCATGGCCTCCCGATCCTGCGCCTGTTGCAGACCCTTCTCGATCTTGGCGCGCTTCCATGCATCATAACCGCGCTCCGGCGCGCTGCCCGCTTCGCTGAGCTTTTCGGTCAAGGGCTGGTTCGGCTTCATGACACACAATATGCGCCTGCGCATATCATTCTACAAGCCGCATTTTCTGGTGTCCTACATGTCTCGCTATCACATATATGATCCGTCGACCCCGCAGGTCCGCGCCACATAACCGCGACCCGGAAAGGACGACATATGCCCATTCTCCCGCCTAACCCCAACGCGCCCAACGCACCCAAGGCCATCGTAAACGGCCGCTCAAGCGACGCATATCCGTTCCTCTCGCGCACGGATGAGGCGGATGCCCGCACAGAGGCCGACATCCGCGCCCTTGCCGAATGGGAAGCCATGCTGGACGCTGGCCTCATCATAAACCGCAACCCGCCGCCATCGCCGGAGATCGTCGCCGCACGCGAGGCGGCAGACGCGCTGTTCCGCTCCTTCGCGCACAACCGCGTCCGCAGCTGGTAAGCGCGGCGGCTGTCGCGCCCCGCATCAACCCACTCATATTTTCCGCTGTCCTACAGCCAGCCCGCTCTGCTAGTTCCCGTCTCTCAAGGCCTCCGATCCCGTCTTCCGCGTGGTTGAGCCCCGTGCCGCCTCCCGCCGTCTGGGCCGCTTGCCGCGGTTCAGGCTCGCCACCGGCCCGCTGGCTCCCCTCTCATCATGAGAGCAAAGCGCGCCTGGGCAGCAAGCGATCCGGCCTGTGCCCCTACGCGGCGGGGCGAATGACGTGCCGCGTGAGACTATCCCTTCGGGCGGCGGGAATGGCTGGCCCGCAAGTGATTTCGCGTGAAATGGAACATTACACGGCTCGGAGCCGAAGACCGGCGCAGCCAAATCACGGTAAAACAAAACACTGAATGATGCGAGTATAGCGAATGCCCACGGAACCTCTCTCGGAAGCGCGCCCCTCAAACCCCATCGAAACGGATATGCAGGTGCGGCTCATGCCCCCGTACAGGGCGTGACTTTCGTGACTTTCGACGGGTGTTCGGGGCCGGATCAGCTGCCGTTCGGCCCGGTATTGTCTCCGCCGCCCGCGCCACCTGCGCCACCTGCGCCCACCGCGCCGATATTGCCGAAGATGTCCTCAAACAGGCTGCGCTCGCGGCCCAGCGTCGGCGTCTTGCCGTCCTTGGGCGAGATGTCCGCCACCTTGTCCAGCCCCGCCTTGTCGATGCCGACCACATTGCCGGCCGTATCGAAGCGCACGCGCATCACGGTCTGCTCCTTGGCCTTCGGGTTGGCGAAGGCGAGCTGGCGCATGTCGCGCGAGACATAATACCAGTCCTGCGTGCCGAACTGCGATACGAAGGTCGGGCGGCCCAGAGTCCCCTCGACGGACTGGCGGTTGTCGATGCCGGGCTGGATCGAATCGACCAGCAAATTATCGACCAGATAGCCCTGATGGGTGCGGACGCGCGCGCAGCCGGAAAGCGCAATCGCGGCAACGCAGGCCAGGGTCATCAGGGAAGCTGTCTTCAGGCGCATTCTATTCTCCAGCCGGGCACTTCACGGATTGATTATCCGGCACCCTGCCTCCAATATGGGATTGCATCGCGCGGCACAAGCCATAGTAAGCGGCACCTGCGGCGGATGCCGCGCTCAACGGAAAGCGGCGGATGCCGCGTCTATCCAATAAAGGACTTCCCGCCCTCATGTCGCTGCTCGATCGCCTCTTTCACCGCAAGCCCGATCCGCGCATGACGATGCAGCCGCTCTATCAGGCGATCGTTCATCGCGCCCGCGCCGTGCACTGGTATGTGGAGGGTGGCGTGCCCGATACATTGGACGGGCGCTTCGACATGATCGCCGCGATCCTCAGCCTCGTGCTGCTGCGGCTGGAGCAGGCGGATCTGCGGCACGAGAGCGTGTGGCTTACCGAGCTGTTCATCGACGACATGGAAGCGCAGCTCCGCCAGATCGGCATCGGCGATGTCGTCGTCGGCAAACATATCGGACGGATGATGAGCGCGCTGGGCGGCCGCCTTTCCGCCTACAAGGACGGATTAGCGCCGGGTGGAGACATGAACGCCGCGCTGCGCCGCAACCTCTATCGCGGCGAGCCCGTGGCGGATGCGGCAGTGGCGGATGTAGAGGCGCGGCTGCGCGCTTTCGCCGAGGCGCTCGAGGGCATTACTCCGGAGCGGCTGCTGTCGGGCGATCTGCCTGCATGAGCGAGATGCCGCCACCGGAATTTTCCCGCCTTGTCCGGCTCGACGAGATCGGGCGGATGCAGTTCCCCGCGCATCTTCGCGCCACGGAGGCGGAACGCGCCGCACTCGCCGCGCGCTTTGGCTTTTCATCGCTGGAGCGGCTGGAGGCGGACTATAGCCTCACGCGCGAGGACCACGCGATCCTCGCAACGGGTGAACTGCGCGCCGCGCTCGCCCAGCCCTGCGTCGCGACCGCCGAGCCGGTGGCGGAGGAGGTGCGCGAGGGCTTCACGATCCGCTTCGTGCCGGAGGCCGAGATCGAAACCGTCACCCCCGGCGCGGAAGGCGAGATCGAGATCGACGCGGAAGGCGCAGATATCGTCGCCTACACCGGCGAGCGGTTCGACATCGGCGAGGCGATTGCGGAGACGCTGGCGCTCGCGGTCGATCCCTATCCGCGCGCACCGCAGGCGGACGTCATCCTGCGACAGGTGGGCGTTCTGAGCGAGGAGGAAGCCGCCGAACAATCCGGCCCGTTCGCAGCGCTCGCCGCGTTGAAGGGCAAGGGAAAATAGGGCAGTTTGCGCCCTATTCTTTTGCCTCTTCCATCTTCTCCGGCGTCACCTCCGCCTTGTTCTTCTCAACCGGTTTGCGCTGCTGGAAGACGCTATCCATATAGGCTTGGTCTTCCTTCGTGAGGCACTTGGCGAAGTCCGGGAAATGTTCGTCTTCCTCCTCGTCGATATGGTGGAGGTAGCGATGCTGCAATTCGCGGAACTTGGTGAGCCACGCGCCGGTCGCCATGTCGGTCGCGGCGAGATCGTTGAGCATCTCCTCGATCTCATGATGCTCCGATACCGAATGCCGCACTTCCGAGGTGAGCTTGGGCTTGCGCATCACGGTCGAATAAAGCGCCTGCTCCTCGGCCGCGGCGTGGGCTTTCACCTCCAGCGTGAAGGCGCGGAACAGCTCTATCCGCTCCGGGCTCTCGCCGTGGGTCCGATCCAGACGCTTCAGCAACACCCGGTGCTTGTCATGGTCCTGCTTCAATGTGGCGAAGATATCGGTCTGCTGGCTCATATGCGTGTCTCCAGTATGCAATGACTGGAGCACCAACGCCCTCATGCCGGGTTGGTTGCCGCCGGAACAAACGGGCTATCGCATTAAAACGGGAACCAGCCCGATTTCTCGGTGAACTTCATAGAGCCCGCAATGCTGCCCGCCACCCAA
>CAZLTO010000067.1:0-6661 GCA_964562475.1 uncultured Sphingobium sp.
ATCGTCCCCGCGCCCGTATCGCCCTTGTGGATGACCGCCGCGAAGCCGCCTTCCGCCTGCACCGCGCGGATCAGCGCCTGAATCAGGAGCTGGCTGGTCGCCCGCGCAGTCATGGATTCGGCGCGGCCAGGTCAGCCCGCCGCATAGCCGGGAAGGCCGGACAGCGCATATTGCGAGCGCATGAAAGTGCCGGTGCCGCGCCCCACTTCCTCGCCCGACGCATCGGTCAACGCCGCCTCCGCGACATAGACCCTGCGCCGCCCGCTGAGCCAGCGGCCCTCGGCACGCACCAGCCCGCTGCGCAACGGCCGCGTGAACAGCAGGTTAAAGCCGGTCGTCAGCAGAAAGCGGTCGCTAACCAGACTATTGGCGGCATAGAAGGCGGCATCGTCGAGCATCTTGAAATAGACGGTGCCGTGGACAGCGCCAGCCGCGTGATAGACTTTTTCATCGACCGTGAACTCGATCACCGAACGACCCGGCTCGGTGATGATGAGACGCGATGAAAACATCCTGTTGATCGGCGCGGAGGCATAAAGCCGTTCCAGCGCGCGAAAATGGGCCTGTTCCCCGCTAGGCGCCGCAGCGTCGCTGGCGCCGTCAGGCGGCGTCACGCGCCTCGTCTCCCGAAAGCAATGCGTGCAGCGCCTCGCTCGAACCCGCGCCCCGAATCCGCGCCGCGTTCTGGCCGCTGCGCAGATAGCGCGACACGCGCGCCAGCATCTTCAGATGCTCCGCACCGCTATCCACGGGCGACAGCAGCGAGAAGATGATATCGACCGGAACCTCGTCCACAGCATCGAATGCAAGCGGCGAATCCAGCCGGATCACCAGCCCACAGACATGATCGAGGCCGGGAATCTTGGCATGGGGGATGGCGATGCCATTGCCGAACCCGGTCGAGCCGAGCCGCTCCCGCTCATTGAGGCGGTCATAGACCTCGTCGGCGTCGAGCCCATAGGCCTTCACAGCCATCTCGGCAAGCTGTTGAAAAAGCTGCTTCTTGCTGCTGACCGTCACACTGGCCGAAACCGTCTCAGGCACCACTAGATCGTGAAAATCCGTCATTTCATGCTCTTAACCTGCGGCGGCTTCTCTGCCTGCCGGCGGCATCGCGCGCTACTTCGCGCATGCCGCGGTATAACTCAAGGCCCGGCCCCATAGGCGCACATCCGCGCCACGTCAACCACGCGGCGCGCGCTATAACATGGGGCAAGTTAATATCGCGTCAAGCACGCGGCTCCACCCAGCCGATCGAGCCGTCATGCCGACGATAGACCATGTTATAGCTGGATGTTCCGGCATTGATGAACAGCAACGCGTTGGTGTTGCGCAGATCGAGCATCATCACCGCATCTGAGACGCTGGCTTCCGGAATATCGACCCGGGTTTCCGCTATGATCAGCGGCGCCTCGGCGGGCTCCTCCTCCTCGGGCGCGGCAGCGAAAACTGTATAGGCGGCGCCATCCAGCCCATCGAACCCATTTTCGGGATTGCGCGCCGCCTCGGCGGCGGCGGCCTGCGCATGCCTGTCTTTCAGGCGGCGCATATAGCGGCGCAGCTGCTTCTCGATCCGGTCCGCGGCCTGATCGAAACATACATGCGCATCCTGTGCCTCGCCCGCGCCTTTCAGGATCAGGCCGGACATGACATGGCAGATGATGTCACAATGAAAGGCGCCATGCGGGGCGCGGCGGAAGGTGACGTGCGAGGATATGGCCCGGGAAAAATATTTCTCGGCGATCGAAGCCAGCCGACTGTTCACATGCTCCTGCAGCGCCTCGCCGGTATCGACCTGATGTCCCGAAATCCGAATATCCATATGCTCACTCCTTTTACTCTTGCGGGCCGACGTTAGCTGGCCCGGCGGTCGCAAGCCTGTTTATGACAGGCCCGCTTCTCTCTCCCCCAGAGCCCAGATGGGATCGGCAAGCTCCGCCACGAAGGCGCGGTGCCGCTCCAGCTCTGCTTCCGAGGGTGAAAATAGGCGCGGGGCGCGCATCAGTCTTTGCCCCGGATCAAATGTTCCGACACCGGCCAAGCCACCCGCCGCATCATCTTCCTCAAGGTCCGCCAGCCCGAGGCCGATCTGCCTTCCGCCGGTCAGTTCGATGTAGACCTGCGCGAGCAGTTCCGCGTCCAGCAGCGCGCCGTGCTTGATGCGATGGCTCCGGTCTATGCCATAGCGGGTGCAGAGCGCGTCCAGACTGTGCTTCGCCCCGGGATGGGCGGCGCGCGCCATCGCGACCGTGTCGATCATCCTGTCATAGGATATCTCAGGCCGGGCGCAGAGCTTCAGCTCATGGTTGAGGAAGCCGAAATCGAACCGCGCATTATGCGCCACCAGCATCGAATCGCTCAGGAATTCCAGCAACTCCTCCACCCGCGCGGCAAAAAGCGGCTTGTCGGAAAGAAAGGCGTCGGAAAGGCCGTGCACTGCCTGCGCGGCGGCGGGCATCGGGCGCTGCGGGTTGAAATAGCAGTGATAGGTCTCGCCGGTTGGCACCCGGTTCACCAATTCAATGCACCCGATCTCTACCATTCTGTCCCCTGTCAGGGGATCGAACCCGGTCGTTTCCGTGTCGAAGATGATTTCGCGCATCGACTCTTGTTACTCTGCTTCCCGCCCGATTATCTGCCTGCTTTGGCAATAAGGCAAGCCATCAGCGCACGAACCTGGCCTCTGGTCCGGTGAAATGTGGTGCCGGTGTGGATGATATGATCCGCGCGGCGGCGTTTCTGCGCATCAGGCATTTGCAAATGCAGGATGGAGCGGAATTTGCGCTCGGTCATGCCGGGGCGGGCGAGCACGCGCTTGCGCTGTTTCCATGCGGGCGCGGTAACGACGATCACACCATCGACGCGCTTCTCCCCATGCGTCTCGAACAGCAACGGAATATCCAGGATAACCAGCGGTTTCGAGACATGTCGCCGCAGAAATTCCTGCCGACCGGCAAATACCAGCGGGTGCATGATCGCTTCCAGCGCCTTGCGCTCGTGCGGATGCGCAAGGATGATGGCGGCGAGCTTCGCGCGATCCAGCCCCTGTGGCCCGGTCGTGCCGGGAAAGCGCGCCTCGATGGCGTGAAGCGCCTTACCGCCGGGAGCCTGCAGCCGGTGCACCTCGGCATCGGCATCGAACAGCGGTACGTTGAGCTTGCGGATCATATCCGCGACGGCGCTCTTGCCCATGCCGATCGAGCCGGTGAGCGCATAGACCGATGCCATTGGTCAGCTCTCCACCATCAATAGCGCACGCAGCTCTGCGTCATGTTCGCGCGGGGCATCGGCATCGAAGAAGATGTCGAACGCCAAGGCCGCCTGCCCGATCAGCATTTCAAGGCCGTCTATGGTGGCAAGCCCGCGTTCGCGTGCCTGCACCAGCAGGGGCGTATCGAGCGGCGCATATACTATATCATAAACTACAGAATGTTCTTGGAGCGGTGCGAGATCGATCTCCAGCGGAGGCTTGCCGGTCATGCCGAGCGGGCTGGAGTTCACCAGCAGATCGACCGGGGGCAGCGGATCGTCCATACCGATTACTGTGCCTTTCAACCCTGCGCGATCCAGCAACGCCTGCCCCTTCGCGGTATCGCGCACCATGATCGTGATGTCTGAGACGCGGATCTGGCTCAGTGCATAGAGTATTGCCCGCGCCGCGCCGCCCGCGCCAATGATGCACGCGCTCTTGCCCTTCCAGCCTGAACGCCGCAACGGCGCAAGGAATCCGCCCGCATCGGTGTTAGTGCCAATCAGCGGCCCGCCCGTCTCGCAGGCGATGGTGTTCATCGCGCCAATGATGTCGCCGACGTTTCCGGGGTCGGTGACATACTCCATCACTGCGACCTTGTGCGGAATGGTGACGTTGCAGCCCAGCCAGTCCGGGTCCGCGCGGCGCTTCAGGAAATAGGCGGCCAGCTCCTCCGGCTTCACATGCGTTTTCCGGTATTCCGCTTCGATACCCAGTTTCTGGAGCCAGAAATTGTGGATGTCCGGCGATTTGCTGTGCGCAATCGGATCGCCGATCACTTCGGCGTAAGGAAGAGGGGCATCACTCATGCTGCCACAACGCCGCGCACACGCAAAAAGTCAAGCAGACCAAGCAGCGGCAGTCCCTGAATCGCGAAATGCGTGCCCTTGATCGCGCTGAACAGCTGCGCGCCTGGCCCCTCGATGCGATAGCAGCCGACGCACCAGCGGCAATTCTCCCAGTCGCGCTCCAGATACGAGGCGATGAACGCATCGCTCAGCGGGCGCACGGAAAGGGTCGCGCTCTCGATCTGGCGCCAGATCGGCACGCCATTCTCGCAGATCACAGCCGCGCTGTGGAGCTTGTGGCTCGCGCCGGAGAGACGGCGCAAGATGCACGCGGCGTCTGCCCGATCCACCGCCTTGTCGAGCATCGCGCCGTCGTCCACCTCCAGCGTCTGGTCGCATCCCAGAACCAGCGCCCCCGGCATGCGGATCGAGAGTTTCAACGCCTTGGCCTCGGCCAGTGCATCGGCCAGCTGACGCGCGGTGTGTCCTTCCGCGCGCAAGCCTTCTTTCAGCGCCTCTTCATCTATAGTAGGCGATACAGAATGATGCGGCACACCGGAGGCTGCGAGCATCGCTCGGCGGCTGGAGCTTTGCGAGGCGAGCACTAATTCCGGCGCCTTGGTATCAACCGCGCTCATGCCTGCTGCGCCTGCTCCCGCGCCATCAGCCGGTCATTGAACATGGTGATGATCGCGGCGGCGGCCTCTTCGATCGAGCGGCGGGTGACATCTATATGCGGCCAGTCATTGTCCGAGATCAGGCGGCGGGCAAAGGCCATCTCCTCCTGCACTCTTTCAATATCCACATAAGCGGTTTCTGGCGCCTGATTGAGCGACAACAAGCGGTTGCGGCGGATCTGCACCAGCCGCTCCGGGTTTATCGTGAGGCCGACGACCATCGGATGCTGGAGCTGATAAAGCTCTTCAGGTGGCGGAGATTCAGGCACCAGCGGCACATTCGCGGTCTTATATCCGCGATTGGCGAGATAGATAGAGGTCGGCGTCTTGGAGGTGCGTGATACGCCGACAAGCACGATATCCGCATCCTCCCAGTTTTCGGGGCCGACACCATCATCATGGGCAATGGTAAATTGAATTGCGCCAATGCGGGCGAAATAGGCTTCATCGAGCACATGCTTGCGCCCCGGCCGGTTGCGCGTCTCCTGACCCAATATGTTCGACATCGCATCGGTCGCGCTGTCGAGCGGTGCAACATAAGGCAGGCCCAGCGCGCGGCAGCGATGTTCCAGCTTGCGCCTCAATTCCTGGTTGGCGAGGGTGAACAGCACCAGTCCCGGATTGGTGGATATTTCCCCCAATATGCGCTGGAGATGCTCCTCCGAGCGCACCATCGGCCAGAAATGGCGGATCGCCTCGACATCCTCGAACTGGCCGATCACCGCCTTGGCGATACTCTCCAACGTTTCGCCGGTGGAATCCGAGAGCAGATGGAGGTGAATGCGGGTCATCGCGCAACTGTGTTGGCAGGTTGTGGATAAATCAAGGGATAGAAATGGGGATCGTTGCCCAACCCCGATTTTTCCGCACTGTTCCGGTGTTTATCCACAGTCTGTCCCATAGCGGAATTTTCATCCACAGGGAGTGAATAACGGGGATAAAGCGGATTCCCGCTACAAAATCAGTGTCAGCGATGAAAGCTTCCTGTTGGCAAAATCGGGGATGGCGCATAAGCCCCGGCATCAACCGACCAACATCCAACAACAACTTTAGAATCTAACTAACTGGATATTAGGAACTATGAACGCGGCGCCTTACAAATCCCTGTTGGCAGTCCTCAATGGCGAACGCCAAAATATGGCTCCGCGCTGGATGATGCGCCAGGCCGGGCGCTATCTTCCTGAATATCGCACGCTCCGGGCAGATAAGGGCGGTTTTCTCGAACTGGTCTATGACAGCGCAGCGGCGGCGGAGATCACGCTTCAGCCGTTGAAGCGCTTTGGCACGGGGGCGAATGGCCTGCACGCGGCGATATTGTTCTCGGACATTTTAATCGTCCCTTATGCGATGGGCCAGAAATTGTGGTTCGAGACAGGCGAGGGGCCGCGGCTGGCGCCAGCGCTGCTGGAGAGTGACCTTGACGGCTTGACGCCAGATCCGAGTCGCTATGAGGCGATTTACGAAACGGTGCGACTGGTGAAGGCACAGCTTGACCCGGAAACGACCTTCTTGGGCTTTGCGGGCAGCCCGTGGACCATCGCGACCTATATGGTGGCGGGGCAGGGCAGCAAGGATCACAGTGCCGCGCGCAAGATGGCCTATGCCGAACCGGACCGTTTCAAGGCGATTATCGACGCCATCGTCGAGGCGACAGTCCCCTATCTCATCGGCCAGATCGATGCCGGTGTGGACGCGGTGCAACTGTTCGACAGCTGGGCGGGGAGCCTTTCGCCGCAACAATTCGTGCGCTGGGTGATGACGCCTACCCAAGCGATCGTGGAAAAGCTGCGCGCGGCGCGCCCCGGCGTGCCGATCATCGGTTTTCCGAAGGGCGCTGGGGCAAAACTTGTCGATTATGCGCGGGAAACGGGTGTGGATGCGGTCGGCCTCGATGAAACGCTCGACCCGGTTTGGGTCAATGCCGCGTTGCCGGAAGGATTGCCTGT
>CAZLTO010000068.1:0-6656 GCA_964562475.1 uncultured Sphingobium sp.
GCCATCAGCCTCGCCGCAGCCGTCATCTGGTGGCTGTAGTGAGTCCGGACCCTAGAGCTTTTCCAACCTCTTCGATTGACGAAACGGCTAAAAAATATGCTCGTGCCATGTGAGTATTTGTAAGCAAAAGTGTTGCTTCGTTTAGTAACTCCTCAGCATTTTTTATGGCCGCCGAGGAATAGGACTTCAAGAGTGTCGGCGTGATTTTGGGCGTGGTCATTGCTCTTTGCTTGAAGTATTTCCAACAACTCCCTTCAACTCCGCAATCAGGTCCGCCACATGTTTCAAATGCGGTTCCTCTTCCGCCAGTATCGCCTCGAAGGCGCGGAGCTTGGCGGTGTGGGCGAGTTCCACTGCATTCGGCAGGTCGCCTTCCTTCACGGTCGATAGCAATATGTCGATCATCCGCTCCGCGCCGTGGAGGCGGCCCCAGAGATAGTCGTTCTCGCGGTAGGTGCGGCTGAAGAACGCGCCGAAGCTGTTGAACTCTATCCCTTTCAGCATTGCTGCCGCGCCGCCGGAACGCAGCGTGTTGCAATCGTCGGGCGAGATGCGGTCGACCTTGATCGGGTCGAACTCGTCCAGCCCTTCGCCTTGGAGCAGCGGCAGCGTCGCGATGTCGTAGAAGGGGAAGCCGAGATAGGTGAGCAGCATCGCCCTGCGCTCGTTCTTCGGCAGTTCGCCCAGCGCGCCCGCCAGCATTTCCTCGACCGCAATGTCCTTGGCGCGCAGGTTTCGCGCCTCGGCCAGCTCCGAAAGCGCATGCGCCGGGTCGATTGCGGTCGCCTCGGCGGACTGGATCATCACCTCGGAATAAGAGTCGCTTGCCTCGCTCTCCTGATAGATGGCGAGCGCGGAATAGATCGCGCTGCGCATGGTGCCGAGCGAGTCCTGAAACGCGGGGTCATGCGTGTCGGCGGCTTCGGTGAGGCGGCGGGCCATGAAGCGCAGGCGGCGGATGCGGAAACCGAGGTCATGATCGCGGAAGAAGGCGATAATCTCGGGCCGCGCGCCGCCCTTGCGCTCCTCGCGCATCTGGTCCAGCCCATGTTCGCGCACATAGGACCATATGCTCTCACGGAAGCGCTCGCGCATGGTCGGGCTGCCGTCTCCCCCTAAGCGGAACAGCATTGCGACGACCTCCTCCACGATGGAGGAGAGTTTCACCAGCCCGTAGGCCGGATAGGCGAAGCCGGAGTTGATCGCCGCCCGCGTCTGCGCCTTGGCGCGCCAGGCGGCAAGCCGGGCGGGGGTGGGCTGATCGAGGAACCATGTGCCGCCGAACGTGCTCTCGATCTCGCGCTCGATCTCCTCGCGCATCGACTCGGTTATGTGGCGCATGCGGTTGATGGTGCGCGGGCGCGCCTCGATCACTTCCAGATTGTCGCGGATCGGCTGCTCGCGCGGGATATCGCTCAGCGAACCGAAGATGGTGCGGAAAAAGCCGGGCAGGGGGGCTTCGTCCCCATTGCCTTCCTTGCCGCGTGGTTTGCCGTTGCCGTTGCGGTTGAACGCGAAGGCGCGCCCCGTCGTGGGCTTGGGATCAATATAGACGAAGCGCCGGTCGATCTCGCGGCGCGCGGGGCGATCCTTCAAGGCCATGATCGCGGGGGCGAATGGCGCGTTGCTCAGCACGGAGCCATCGATCAGGACTGTCGTCTCGGCGTTCCCGGCGAGGCTCTGCTTGGGCAGAACCCGCGCAATGAACCGCTCCCTCCCCGGCCAATAGCGGTTCATGCGCGCCAGCACCTTGTCCAGTTCCCGCACCGTAAAGGGCGGGAAAGCGCCCGGGAAGCTTGCGGTCGCGCGCGCGGCGAAGACAAGCTCTGCCGGGTCGGCCAGCGTTCCCTGCCGCATCCTGGTGCGAAACTGGATGGTAAGGCGGTGCTCCATCTCGCGCACCTCGGGCGGGCTGTTCAATCTCAGCATCTCGGGATAGCCCTCGAAATCCGTGACCGTTACCATGAGATCAAGCGGATGGCTGAAGGGAAGCAGCGCGCGTTCGCGTTTGACTGAGGCCATACTGTCGAAAGCGTCCAGCAGCAGCCGGGCAAAGGTCTTGCCGCCGAAGGGGGGCTGGAACCAGCGTGAGCGCACGAAGCTGGAGAGCTTGTGGCGCACCTCTTCGCGTGTTTCGGGGGAAACGGTGCGCTCCACCGCATCGCCCCTGTGGCGGGCGGCGAGCCAGACGATCGGTTGCGCCCAGAATTTCGTGAAGCGCGCGGCAGGGCGCGCATCCGGGTCCAGCAGTTTTTCGACGTCTGCATTGTCGAGCCACAGGTCGGTCAGCGGCTCCAGCGATTGACCCGTTTCGATCGCCTGAGCGAGAAAAATGCCGTTGATGCCGCCGGCGGAGGCGCCGGCGATGATGTCGATGATGACGCGGACATGCAGCCTGCCCTCGGTGCTGATAGTTTTCAGCAGATCCTGATACACGGCGAGCACCTTGCTCTGCGTTTCGCCGCTGCCCTCGTGGAAATTGCGGCTAGCCCGGGCGAAGTTCCAGATTTCCTTCGTGATGCCGTGCATATAGACGGCCAGACTGATGCCGCCATAGCAGACCAGCGCCAGCCTCAGTTCCTTCTCCCGCATGAGGGAAGACTGTCACCTTCAACCTTGATTGTCGAGGGTGAACGCATGCGGTGCGGATATTTTAGAAAAGCCCCTCCAGCACCTGATCGCGCGGGCGATGTCCATCCACCCAGGTGCGGATATTGGCGATCACCTTGTCGCCGGTGGCATCCCGCCCCTCGATAGTAGCGGAACCCATATGCGGTTTCAGCACCACATTGGAGAGGGTCAGCAGGCGCGGATTGACCGCGGGCTCATGCGTGAAGACATCGAGACCCGCGCCGCCGATGCGCCCCGCTTCCAGCGCCTCGATCAGCGCATCCTCATCATAGACTTCCGCGCGGGAGGTGTTGATGAGATAGGCGTCGGGTTTGAGAAGCGCGATGCGCTTCGCGTCGATCATGCCCCGGCTCTCGTCATTGAGCGGGCAGTTGATCGAGATGAAATCGCTGGTTGCAAGCAGTTCGTCCAGGGACTCGACCCATGTCGCATGCGTGGCGCGCTCGACGCTTTCGGGCAGGCGGTGGCGGTTGTGATAGGCGACCGAAAGGCCGAAAGGTGCGGCACGCAGCGCAACCGCCTGGCCGATACGGCCCATGCCGATAATACCGAGGCGCTTGCCGCCGATACGATGGCCGAGCATGCCGGACGGGCTCCAGCCCTGCCATTGGCCCGAGCGAATGAGCTTCTCGCCCTCGGCCAGCCTGCGCGGCACGGCGATGATCAGTGCCATCGTCATGTCGGCGGTATCGTCGGTCAGCACGCCGGGCGTATTGGTGACAATGATGCCCTTGCTGCGCGCGGCTGCGAGGTCGATATGGTCGACGCCATTGCCGAAGCTGGCGAGCATTTGCAGCCGCTCCGGCGCGGCCTCGATCAATTCCGCGTCGATATGATCGGTCACCGTCGGCACCAGCACATCGCAATCGGCCATGGCGGCGGCGAGTTGCTCGCGGCTCATCGGCGTGTCCGAAGGGTTGAGCACTGTGTCGAACAGCTCGACCATCCTATGCTCGACACTCGGCGTCAGGCGGCGGGTGACGATGACTCTGGGGCGGGCTGGGCGCGGCTTCCTGGACATGTGTTTAGCGCTATCTCCATGCGGGCAGGCAGGTCAAGCAAAGATGGGCAGGGTATCCGGCATCAGGCGCAAAGTTCTTGTGCTCCACGGGCTGTTTCCGCTATCCGTTGAGGGTGCGGATGAACCGAAAACCCCTGTTGATCGCGATACACCAGATGGTGTGGTTGTCGCTTGCTGTGTGGGGCATGATCGCTGTGCATACGGCGCGTGCGGATACGAAGGCGCCGCCCTATTGGGCTTCGATCGCCGCCAACGAAGCGCGTATGCGCGTCGGGCCGAGCCTCGATTATCCCTCAAACTGGATTTACCAGCGCCGCGATCTTCCCGTGAAGGTTGTCCAGGTATTGGGTAACTGGCGCAAGATCGAGGATGTGGACGGGACACAGGGCTGGATGCATGTTCGGCTGTTAAGCGCTACAGAAACCGCGATTGTCTCTGCTGTCGCAGCGGACATGCGCGATGGCAAGGGTGACGATCGTCCTCTGTTGTATCGCGCCGCCAAGGGGGTTGTAGGCCGCGTGAGCGAGTGCAGCGGTGGCTGGTGCCAGTTCAATGTCGGCGGGAAAAAAGGTTACGTTCATGCTTCCTCGCTTTGGGGTGCAGTAAAATAAGGACTTCAGCCTGATGCCTATTCGCTCGCTCTGGGCAAAACTGGAACGGCAGCCGCCGGACAGTCTGCTTGCGCTGATCGGCCTCCATGCCGCAGACCCCCGGCCGGATAAGATCGATCTGGGCGTCGGAGTCTATAAGGACGAAGCGGGGCATACGCCGGTGTTCGCCGCGGTGAAGGCGGCGGAGGCGCATCTGCTCGCCGCGCAGGCGAGCAAATCCTATGTCGGGCCGGAAGGCGACACAGGATTTTTCCAGAGATTGCTGCCGATTATTTTCGGCGACGATGCCCCCGTGCAGCGCATCTCCGGCCTGCAGACCGTGGGCGGCACCGGGGCGTTGCGCATGGCGGTGGAGCTGATCGCTCGGGCGAACCCGGAGGCTACCGTTCACATCGGTGCGCCGACATGGGCGAACCATCCGCCGGTGATCGAAGCCGCGCGGCTGAAAGCCAAGACCCATAGGCATATCGATTTCATTACCCAATCGCTCTGCTTCGATGAGATCATGGCCGCATTGTCGGCGGCGGAGCCGGGCGATGTCGCGCTGCTCCACGGCTGCTGCCACAATCCGACAGGCGCGGATTTTGCGCCGGATCAGTGGGAAGCGCTGGCCGAGCTTTGTGCCGAGAGGGGTGTCCTTCCCTTCATCGATCTCGCCTATCAGGGGCTGGGCGACGGGCTGGATCAGGATACGGCTGGCGTGCGCATCATGGCGCGCCATTGCCCTGAACTGCTGGTCGCCTACAGCTGTGACAAGAATTTCGGTCTCTATCGCGAGCGCGTGGGCGCCCTCTATCTGCTTGCGCGCGATGCGGACGAGGCTGCGCTGGCGCAGACGAACATGCTCTCGCTCGCGCGGGCCAACTGGTCGATGCCGCCCGATCATGGCGCGGCGACGGTGCGGCTCATTCTGGAGAGTGAGGAATTGACCCGGCAATGGCGCGACGAGCTTGACGGTATGCGGCTGCGCATCAATGCCATGCGCAGCGATCTCGCCGCGCTGCATCCCGAGCTCGTGTTTCTCACGCAGCAGAAGGGCATGTTCTCCACCCTCAATATAACGCCGGATCAGGTGAGGATACTGCGCGAGGAACGGGGGGTTTATATGACCGCTTCAGGCCGCATTGCCATATGTGGTCTTACACCGGCCAATCTCAAACCCTTTGCTGCAGCGCTGGTCGAGTACAAGGTTTTAGGCAATGCCGAGGCGATGTCCTGCGCAAATCCGGCGAGCGACTTTTCAATTTGCTATGCAGGTGCCGAAAGAAGTTGCACCCCACCGATGATGAAATAGGTATCGGTGTACTGGGACTTGTTCCAGAAATAATAGCCGCCTACGATCCATTTGAACGGCCCGTCAGCGGTGCTGACGAGTTGCATCTCTTGAGAAAAGGTGTGCACAGGCACCTTAACAGGAACATAAAGGTCGCTTGCCGGGGTGTAATCGCCGTCGAAATCGCTGGTCTCGGCGACACGGTTATGGGTTTCATGCCAGTCTCTCTATGCAGCAAAACACCGAATGTGAAGCTGCTGTGGGGCGGGCTATGCCGCGCCGGGTCGATACCGGCTCGGCCGGTCAAGGGGCGGGAATTTGGTTCGTCGCCGGACTCAACATCGCGCGGCTCAGTTCGCTGGGAGAGGCCACGCCCAGGAGAGTCATTGTCCGCTCATATTCCTCGCGCAGTATCGCGAGCGCGCGCTCTACTCCATCCTGGCCTCCCGCAGCGAGACCATAGAGATAGGGGCGCCCGATCGAGCAGGCGTCGGCGCCCATCGCCAGCGCCTTGACGATGTGGCTTCCCCGCCGGATGCCGCCGTCGCAGATGACCTTCGCCTGCCCAGAAACCGCGTCCGCGACCTCTGCGATTTGCCGAATTGGTGGCGCACAGGTTTCGAGCTGTCGTCCGCCATGATTGGAAACATAGATGGTGTCCGCGCCGGCCCCGACCGCGATCTTCGCATCGCTGCCCGTGACCAGTCCTTTGATCGCAAGCGGCCCGCCCCATTTGTCGGCGAGCCATTCCACATCCTTCCAGGTCACGGAACGGTCAAACTGGTCCCCGATATATTCTACCAGCGACATGTTCCGCCCCCCGAGTCCAGCGGCACGATGCGCGACGTTTACAAATTCAAATTTCCGACCGAACAAGGCGGGGATCGACCATTGGGGGCGGCGCGCAAAATCGAAAAACGCGCGGGCCGACAGGCGCGGCGGCAATTGCAGGCCGCTGGCGATGTCGCGCTCCCGCTTGCCCGGTATCAGCGTATCGATGGTGAGGACCAGCCCCGCATAGCCGCCGGCACGAGCACGCTGCACGAATTCCTCTGTCAGTCCGCGATCTGTTGATTTCCACTGAGAGTTGACCCGGGATTTTCATCGAGAAGTGACCCGG
>CAZLTO010000069.1:0-6603 GCA_964562475.1 uncultured Sphingobium sp.
CTCGTGCACCCGCAATCGGTGATCCACAGCCTTGTCGAATATCGGGATCGCTCGACGCTGGCCCAGCTTGGTTCCCCTGATATGCGCACTCCCATTGCGCATGCACTGGCATGGCCGCAGCGCATGGAGGGGCCGAGCGCGCCGCTCGATCTCGCCAGCATCGGCAGGCTCGATTTCGATAAGCCGGACGAAGCGCGTTTCCCGGCCTTGCGCCTTGCACGGGCGGCGGGAGAGGCGGGGGGAGCGATGCCCGCCGTGCTCAATGCCGCCAACGAAGTCGCTGTCGCCGCGTTTCTCGCCCGGCGTATCGGCTTTCTCGATATCGCAAGCATTGTTGAGCGTGCGCTCTCCGGCTATAGCGGCGGCGGCCCGCGCACGATTGGCGATGTGCTGGAGATTGACCGGGCTGCGCGAGACCTCGCAGTCCGCATGATGGAGAGCGTGAAAGCCTGATGTCTTCCCCCGGTTTCCTGATGACCGTGCTGGCGTTTGTCGCCGTGATCGGCCCGCTCGTGTTCGTGCACGAGATGGGGCATTATCTGGTCGCGCGCTGGTGCGGCGTGCGTGCCGAGGTGTTTTCCATAGGCTTTGGGCCGGAGATTGCAGCTTGGGTGGACAGGCGCGGCACCCGCTGGCGCATCGCGGCTCTGCCCCTTGGCGGTTATGTCAAGTTTGCCGGAGATATGGGCGTTGCGAGCCAGACCGACCCGGCGTGGCTGGCGCTGCCCGCTGCGGAGCGCGCGCAGAGTTTTCCTTCAAAATCGGTTTGGCAGCGCATGGCGATCGTGGCGGCTGGGCCGCTTATCAATCTGGCTTTCGCTGTGCTGATCCTCTCCGGGCTTGCGATGACTTATGGCACGCCGGTCAGCGAGCCGGTGATCGGGCGTATCGCGGCGGGGAGCGCGGCGGAGAAGGCGGGGCTGAAGCCCGGCGACCGCGTCCTTCGCATCATGGACCGGGAGATTACCGATTTCCGGGACATCTCCTCGATCGTCAGCCTGCGTCCCGGCGAGGTTCTCTCCTACGAGATTGAGCGGAACGGCGAACGCATCGAGCAGGATATAGCCACAGGCGAGCGGATCGAGAAGGATCGCTTCGGCAATATCTATCGCATCGGGCTGCTTGGTGTCGGCACCAGTGCTGTGAAACTGAAACCCGTCAGCCTGCTTGAAGCGCCCGGTGTCGGGGTCCGGCAGGCGATAGAGGTGACGCGGACCGGCCTTGACGGCATGGGCCAGATCATCATGGGCCGCCGCCCGGTCACGGAAATGGGCGGGCCGCTCAAGATCGCCGATATCTCGGGGCAGGCGGCGATGATGGGCCTTCCCCGCTTCCTGTTTTTCATGGAGCTGATTCCGATTAACTTGGGGTTCATCAACCTGTTGCCAATCCCGATGCTGGATGGCGGACATTTGTTTTTCTATGCGATCGAGGCGGCGCAGCGGCGCCCGGTCAGCCCGCAGGTGCTGGATTGGGCCTATCGGTCGGGTCTTGCCCTGCTGCTGTGCCTGATGCTGCTGGTGACGATCAACGATTTGGGCTCATTCGGGCTATGGAAGAGCCTCTCGCGCTTGATTGGCTGAGTGTTATCGGGCAGTGCATGCGGGCGAGATACGGATCAGGACAGGATTAGGGGTGAGCGTGACACGAAAGAGAGACACAGCCAAGGCTCTGCTGGCGGGAACCATCCTCGGCGGTATTGTGCTTGTGGCCCCTGCCAGCGCGGTTGCGCAGACCGCAGCGGTGGCACCCGTCGTTGCCCCCGCAGTGGCGCCCGCACCAGTTGTAACCACGATCAGTTCCATCATGGTAGAAGGCAGCCAGCGTCTGGAGCCGGAGACGATCCTTTCATACACCAAGCTGCGCGTTGGCGCCGCCTATACGCGCGAATCGCTCGATAGCGCGTTGCGCGACCTCTACGAGACCGAACTGTTCGCCGACGTGCAGATCCGCGACAATGCCGGTGCGTTGACCGTGACCATCACGGAAAACCCGGTGATCAACCGCATCGTCCTTGAGGGCAACAAGCGGGTCAAGGAAGACAAGATCCGGCCCGAGATCAAGATGGCCCCGCGCGAGATTTACACCCGTTCCAAGGTGCGCGCCGATGTCGCCCGGATCATAGAGCTGTATCGCCGACAGGGCCGCTTCGCCGCCACCGTCGACCCCAAGATGGTGAAGCTCGACCAGAACCGCGTCGATATCGTGTTCGAGATCGTCGAGGGGCCGAAATCCAAGGTCCGCCAGATCAACATCATCGGCAACGACAAATTCTCCGATGGCAAGCTGCGTGGCGAAATGGCGACCAAGCAGGCGCGCTTGACCCGCCTCTTCTCGTCCGGCACCAGCTATGACCCGGACCGCATGGCCTATGACCAGCAGAAGCTCCGCCAGTTCTACCTGACCCAGGGCTATGCCGATTTCCGCGTCGTTTCCGCCGTGGCGGAGCTGACGCCCGACAAGCAGGATTTCATCATCACTTATGTGGTCGAGGAGGGCGAGCGCTATAAATTCGGCGACGTGAAGGTGGAGAGCGACATCCGCGACCTCTCCGGCGAGCGGCTGACCGCGATGCTGCCGATGCACAAGGACGAGTGGTATAACGCCAAGCGCGTCGAGGACACCGTCGATCAGCTCAGTGAGACCGCGGGCCTGTTCGGCTATGCCTTCGCCAATGTCGATCCCGATTTCCAGCGCAACAAGGATGCGCGCACAATGGGGATCACCTTCCGCATCAATAACGCGCCGCGCGTCTATGTCGAGCGGGTCGACATCAACGGCAATACGCTGACGCAGGACAAGGTCGTGCGCCGCGAGTTCCGCCTTGCCGAAGGGGACGCGTTCAACAGCTTCCAGGTCAAGCGCTCCAAGGATCGCATCCGTTCCCTTGGGTTCTTTCAGGACAAGCTCGATGTCGAGCAGAAGCCCGGTTCCGCGCCGGACCGCATCATACTCGAAACCAATGTCGAGGAAAAATCGACCGGCGAACTGTCGCTGTCCGCAGGCTATTCCAGCCTTGAGCGGATCATTTTCTCGGCTTCCGTTACTCAGCGCAACTTTCGCGGCAAGGGGCAGGAGCTGTCGACCAGCGTCGATTATTCCAAATATTCCAAGTCGGTCAGCGTCGGTTTCACCGAGCCCTATCTGTTCGACAAGAACATCGCTGTCGGCGGTGATATTTATCGGCGTGACCAGAACAGCTTCCGCTACCTCAACAACAATGACCGCAACCGCACTTATCAGCAGGTGACGACCGGCACACAGGTTCGTGCAGGTGTTCCGCTCACCGAATATACCTCGCTGGCGCTGCGCTACAGCCTCAACTTCGATGATGTTTCGCTGGATCAGTCGACGTATTACACCAACGGCGTATGCGATCCGTTGCTTGCGGGCCGCTATCTCTGCGACGCGATCGGCAAGCGGACGACCTCGTCGGTCGGCTATTCATTCATTTACGACAACCGTGACAACCGCATCCGCCCGACCCGCGGCCGCAATTTCTCCTTCAGCCAGGATTTTGCGGGACTTGGCGGCAGCGTCAAATATCTGCGCTCGCGTGTGAACGCAGGGCAGTGGATCAGCCTTGGCGGCAGCTTCGTCCTCAGCCTCACCGGCGAGGCGGGCTATATCATGGGCATGGGCAAGCAGCGTTACGGTGTTGATACCAGTGGCGCGCTCTACCCGATTGACAAGGTGCGCCTCACCGACCGTTTCTTCTTGGGCGAACCGCAATTACGTGGATTTGACATTCGCGGCGTAGGGCCGCGTGTCATTCGTCAGTTCGGCACTTTTGGCGCCGGTGGAGTATTCACAGGTAACGGCCAGAAGACGGACGATGCCTTGGGAGGTCGACTCTATTATCTCGCTCATGCGGAGATTGAGATACCGCTGGGTGCTGGTGCGCGGGAAATGGGCCTGCGGCCCTCAATCTTCATGGATGTCGGTGCGGTTGGTAAGATCAAGCGTCCTGTCGTCAGTAATTTCCAGGGCTATTGTAGCGTTGCTACCGGAACGGTCGGGTCAGATGGCACCACAAAGACTCAGACGGGTGGCAGGAATGAAAAAGCCAGCACCGCCTTCAACGGCAGCTGCGTGACAACGCCCGTTCTGCCATCCGGCCCAAATACGCCCTACACGGATGTGGCTTATATCGGTAGCGCTTTCCAGGAAACCTATGCAGGCAACAGCCTCTCTCCGCGCCTGTCCATCGGCTTCGGCGTGAACTGGAACTCGCCCTTCGGCCCGTTCCGCATCGATATCGCCAAGGCGCTCCTGAAGCAAAAGGGCGACGACACCAAACTCATCACTTTCAACATAGGAACCCAATTCTGATGAAGACCATTTTCAAGGCGCTCGCACTCGCGAGCCTTTCCGTTGCTGCGCTTTCCGTGGCGGCACCCGCTTCGGCGCAGTCGAAGCTCGGCATCGCCGTCGTCAATCTCGAGCAGGCCGTCGGCACCAGTTCCGCCGCGACTACCGCTCGCAGCCAGATGCAGGTGACGTACAAGGCCACCATAGACAGCCTCAACACGCGCAAAAGCGCGCTTGAGACAGAACTGAAAACGAAGGGTGAAGCGCTCCAGGCGGCAGCCAAGGCGGCGGCAGGCAAGCCTACTCCGGCGCTTCAGGCGCAATATGAAGCCCTGCAAAAGCGCCAGCAGGAGGCGCAGACCGAAATGCAGCGCCTCGGCCAGCCGCTTGCGCTCGCCAATGCCTATGTCGAGGAGCAGATCAGTGCGAAACTGGGCGATGCGCTCAAAAATGCGATGAAGAAAGCCAATGTTGATCTGGTGCTCTCGCCCGAAGCAACCGTCTCCTATGCGCCCACGGTTGATATTACCGCGATGGTCGTCACCGAGCTGAACGCGCTCGTCCCGGCGGTCGGCATCGTGCCGCCCGCAGGCTGGCAGCCCGGCCAGCAACAGGCTGCAGCCGCTGCTGCCGCTGCTGCCGGTGCCGCCGCTTCTGCTCAGCCATCAGGCCGTTAAGCCGTCGATGAGCGAAGGGAGTAACACTGAAAACACGGCGCGGGGTCCGATGGATATCCGCGCCGTAATGGCCGCGCTGCCGCATCGTTATCCGATGCTGCTGATCGACCGGGTGGTATCGATGGTGCCGAGCACCTCGATCCACGCGGTGAAGGCGGTTTCCATTAACGAGCCGTTCTTTCAGGGCCATTTCCCGACCCGACCGATCATGCCCGGTGTGCTGATCGTCGAGGCGATCGCACAGGCGGCGGGTATATTGGCGGTGGAATCGCTGGGCCTTTCCGGCACCGGCAAGCTCGTCTATTTCATGGGCATCGAGGGCGCAAAGTTCCGCGCGCCGATTGAGCCGGGCTGCCTCGTCGATTTCCATGTCGAGTTCACGCAGGTGCGCGGCGCGATCTGCAAATTCTCCGGCACAGCTATGGTCGAGGGCAAGCTCTGCGCCGAGGCGCAGTGCGTGGCGATGATTTCCGATCCGCCGAAGGACTGAAATTTCGCGTTGCACTTGCCTTTCGGGGCGTCGCCCGCTAAGGGCGGCGCTTCGTTTTTGTTGTAACGAGCTTTGAGGCCGGTCGGAACCGGCCACTTATGGAGCAGAACATGAAGCAAGACACCCACCCGGATTACCATTTCATCACGGTGCAGATGACCGACGGCACTACCTTCAAAACCCGCTCGACCTGGGGCAAGGAAGGCGACACGATGGCGCTCGACATCGATCCCAAGTCGCACCCGGCATGGACCGGCGGCCAGCGCAACATCGACCAGGGTGGTCAGGTGGCCCGCTTCAACAAGCGTTTTGGTGGTCTTACGCTCAAGAAATAAGCGTTCGCCTCAGAGGACAATCGAAAAAGAAAAGGCGCCCTTCATGGCGCCTTTTTCATGTGCCGGATCAGGCAGCGGTGCGCCCGTCCAGCGCGTCTGTTGGCGAAGGAAGAGCGCCGATCAAAACCGGCTGCTTGAGTCCGAGTATCTTTTGGGCGGCAGGATATAAGGTCTGGTTTTCGTGCAGAATGCGCACGCGGAGCGTATCGAGAATGTCGCGTGTAGCGGCACAGAAATCAGGCCATTCGCGGGAAATGCGCAAGTCGGTCCATTCCGTCATGTAAGTACGGAACACGATGGCAAGATCGCCCATTTCGTTCTGAAAAGCGGCTGCGATATCGGCCACGCTCTTATTGTCCGAGTTGATGAGCGCCGGATAGAGCCATTGATCCTCCAACGCGAGATGCGCTATCAGAGAACGCGCCAATCGCCAGCGCAATGCGGCAACGGGACGTGTCTTGACAGAGCTGATGGCCGCAGCCAATTCGCCGGCTATCTGCCCGATTTCGTCATGTTGCCGCGTCAACTGTGCGATCTGCATGGAGGCATCCTTTCTTGCTCCCTGCGAGATGACACATAATCTCTTCTATTGTCTGTATTTCTATGGTTACCAAATGGTTAGCGCGGTGACCCATGCTGCTATGGAGTGGGCCGCACGCGACTGTCACAAGCGCGGCAGGGTGACCCCGCGCTGGCCCATATATTTGCCCGCGCGGTCCGCGTAGGTGACTTCGCACGGCTCGTTGCCCTTGAGGAACAGGAACTGGCACGCGCCTTCATTGGCGTAGAT
>CAZLTO010000070.1:0-6593 GCA_964562475.1 uncultured Sphingobium sp.
GGAAAGTGTGGAAACAGCCCCCATCGGAGGCGTTTACGAAAGCCTAGGCCGCCGCCCGTTGCGCCTCATTGAGACTCGGGACTGCATAGTGGGGTTCCGGGGCAGGGTAGGGCGCATCGGCGCTGACTTCCATTGCCTCCAGCGCGCCTGCCTTGATGAGCCCGCGAATGACAGCGACCGAGACATCCGCCTTCTCAGCAAGCTCGCTCACCGATCCCTGAAAGCGGGCGATCTTCTCCAGCGCCTGCAACCTCTGCGGCGTCATGCGGGCCGGAGCGCTGTCGGACAGACGATATTCGATGCTCACCCGTTCGCCCACCGCTACGCCGGCAGGCATTGTCATGCGTAGCACAGCGGCAAGCGGCGCCATGTAATAGTCCGCGACCCACTCGACGAGCCGACGCAGCGGCGCGGGGATCGGCGGGATCGGTAGAGCGGCATATAGTGCGCGCAGCCTGGCATCCGGCACCGTCCCGGCATCGGGCAGATGCTCTTCTTCCCACACCACGCCCAAGATTCGCCTTGGTCCCAGTGGCGCTTCGACGATGCTGCCCGGCCCGACGGCCTCCTCCATGCCGGGCGGCACCCGATAATCGAGTGGCGAGAGAGCGGCGTTCAGGGTCAATACACGGACGCGAGTCATAACAAGCTCTCGTAGGGGGAAAGCGCTGCAATAAAAACCCGCTTCCCTTTTGGGATCAAAAGACCGAACCTCGCGTTAGGTTGGAGAGGGAGAGACATATGGAGCGCAGACACTTTCTGGCGAGCGGTTCGGCTTTGGCGCTGCTGGCGCTGGCGGGATGCACCCAGGGGCTGGGTTACAGCCTGACGGAGGCGATCCGGCGGCTGCTTACGCTTTCTTCGCAGCGCGCGCTGGCGCGGCTGATGGCGCCCGGCGGCTTCTATGACAGCCAGGTCGCGCGCATTACGTTACCGGATCAATTCTCCAGGACAGGATCGGTGCTGACCCGCGTGCTGCTGAGTAGCGTGGTGCGGGACAGGTTGCTGCGGCAGGTCAATCGCGCTGCCGAGGAAGGTGCGGATCGCGCCGCGCCCATTCTTGCGGATGCGATCCTCGCAATGTCTCCGCAGGATGCGGCGGCGATAGTCAAGGCGGTCGGCACGCCTGCCGCCACGCTGTTGTTGCAGCAACAGATCGGCGATGCGCTCATTCCAGCCATGCTGCCGGATGTCGACGCGGGTTTGCGGCTGTTTGACGATCAGGTGGTTACCGAAGCATTGAAGGCGGTAACCGGGATCGATTTCACGGGGTTGCGGGATGACGTGACCCGCAAGGCGTCCAACGCCATTTTCGCGGAAATGGGCAGGGAGGAAATGGCGATCCGTGCCAATCCGCAGGCGACCGGCGACCCGATTCTGATCGCCGCGTTTGCCGCCGGGAAAGTGATGTAGAATTTCGCCCACGGCGGCTATAGCCTGCTGCGACTCAGTCGGACGCAGCCAGGGGACCGTTCCATGAAATTCTTCGTCGATACCGCAGACACCGCCGATATCCGCGATCTCGCCGCCACCGGGTTGCTCGATGGCGTGACGACCAACCCGTCGCTGATCGCTAAATCGGGCCGCCAGTTTCTGGAGGTGGTGAGGGAAATCTGCGCGATCGTCGACGGCCCGGTTTCGGCAGAGGTCGTCGCGCTCGACCATGCAACGATGATGAAGGAGGCGGAAGTCCTCCGCAAGCTGGCCGACAATGTCTGCATCAAGGTGCCGCTCACCGTTGATGGCTTGAAGACCTGCAAGGCGCTCACATCCGAGGGGACACAGGTCAATGTGACGCTCTGCTTCTCGGCCAATCAGGCGCTGCTCGCCGCGAAGGCTGGCGCGACGTTCATCTCGCCGTTCGTCGGGCGGCATGACGACAATGGCTTCGACGGCATGAGTCTGATCGAGGACATCCGCCTCATCTACGACAATTACGCCTTCAAGACCGAGATATTGGTCGCGAGCGTGCGTCACCCGATCCACATCCTGGAAAGCGCGAAGATCGGCGCCGACGTGATGACCGCGCCGCCCGCCGTGATCCGCTCGCTGTTCAACCATGTGCTGACCGACAAGGGAATCGCCGGGTTTGTCGCGGACTGGGAAAAGACCGGGCAGTCTATCCTTTAAGCATTACTCGCCAAAGCCGCGCGGCGCGGCTTCGATCACGGTGAAGCCGCCCGCATCGACCTGCTGCACCTCAAGCGCACGATCTGCCTGTCCGTTGCTGTTGAAACGGAACGCGCCGTCGATCCCGGCAAAGCCGCCCTTGTCGGTGAGGCGCGAGACGGGGAATGCGCTGCCGGGTTTCCAGTCCTGCGCGATGCGCACGGTGAGCAGCACTGCGTCATAGCCCATCGCGGCGAGACGGTAGGGCGCTACATTGAAGCGGGCGCGATATTTGGTGGCGAGCTGTCGGTAATAGGCGTCCGACACGGAAGCGAACCATGCGCCGTGGAGGGCCGGGCTGGCGGTAAGGCCGCTTTCCGTATTCCATAGCTCGGTGCCGAGGATACGGGCGGTTGCGCCGCTCTTGCGCAGCAATGGCGCGGCCTGCATCGCGACCCTGCCGCCGTCTGCGATCAATACCGCATCATAGCCGGATGCCGGGCCGAGCTTCTTGATCGCGGCGGTGATCGAACCGGCGCTGCGGTCATAATTCTGCATGGCGACGACAGCGCCGCCATGTTCCCGCACCGCCGCCAGCAGCGCGTTGCCGGTCCGCTCGCCGTAAACGCCGGACGGCACCAGCGCCGCAAACTTGCTCATGCCCCGCCCACGGGCATACTCCACCACCCGGTCGATGGATTGGGCGGGGGTATAGCCCATGATGAAGACCCCATTGCCCGCGATGCCGCTGTCGTTGGAAAAGCTGATGACCGGCACGCCCGCCTTGCGCGCGGGACCAGCGGCGGCGCTCGCTTCGTCCGCGGTGAGCGGGCCGAGGATCAGCTTGTTGCCGTCGGCAATGGCGCTGTTGATGGCAGCGGCGATGCCCTTGCCGGTGTCATAGGTGGTGATGCGGATATTGGTCGCCTTGGTATCGAGCAGCGCGAGCGTGGTCGCGTTGGCGATCGACTGGCCGACGCCAGCATTGGAACCGCTCATCGGCACCAGCAGGGCAACGCGATGCCGCTCTGTGTCTGAGGGCAAGCCTTCCTGAACCGGCGCAGGCTTCGCCGGGCCGGTGGCCTCGGGGCCAGTTCCACGCGGCACGATCGTCTGACACGCAGCCAGCAGCAATCCTGCGGAGAGCACGAGGAAGCGACCCGCCTGGCGCAGCCTTTCATAAGTGTTTGCTTGCCGAAGGGCACCCGTCTCTGCCATTGCACATCCTTATATGGTCGAACCACTTTCTCCGGGCCTTTATATCGTGGCGGGGCCAATCGGCAACTTGTCTGATCTCACGCCGCGGGCAGCCGACATATTATGCCGTGCCGATGTGGTGGCGGTGGAGGACAGCCGGGTGAGCGCGCGGCTGCTGCGCCATGCGGGGTCTGACCGGCCGATGGTGCCCTATCACGACCATAGCGACGAGGCGGTGCGGGCGCGGCTGGTGGCGCGCATGGGGCAGGAGGCGGTGGCGCTTCTTTCCGATGCGGGGACGCCCTTGATCTCTGACCCCGGTTACAAGCTGGTGCGCGATGCGCGCGCGGCGGGTAGAGCGGTGACAACCATTCCCGGCCCGTGCGCGGCGATTGCGGCGCTGACCGTTTCCGGCCTGCCGACGGATCGTTTCCTGTTCATGGGCTTCCTGCCTGCCAAGGCGAAGGCGCGCAGTGATGCGCTGGCAGAGGTGGCAGGGTTACGCGCAAGCCTCGTTTTTTACGAGAGCGGACCGAGACTCTCGGCTTCGCTCTCCGACATGGCGCTGGCGCTGGGGGATCGCGAATCCTGCGTGGCGCGGGAACTGACCAAGCTGCACGAGGAAGCGCGCACGGGGACGCTCGCCGAGCTGGCGCGCCATTATGCGGATGCGCCGCCCAAGGGCGAGATTGTCGTGGTTGTCGGTCCGCCGGGTGAGGATGTTCCCGCAAGTGGCGAGGATGCGGATGCACTGCTGCGTGACGCGCTGGAGCGCTTGCCCATCGGCAAGGCGGCGAGCGAGGTAGCGAAGGCGACCGGGCTGGACCGGCGCGCGCTTTATGCCCGCGCACTGGAACTGAAAGACCAATGAAATCGCCTGCCCGTCTCGCGGCGGAGAAGCGTGGACGGCAGGGGGAGCGGATGGCTGGCTGGTGGCTGCGTTTGAAGGGTTGGTCGATCCTTGCCCGGCGCGTAAAGACCAAGGCAGGGGAAATAGACCTCATCGCCCGCAAGCCCGGCCTCGTTATTTTCGTTGAGGTCAAGTCGCGCGCGACTGATACGGACCTCGATCTCTCCATCGACGAGCGGCGCCTCGCCCGCGTCGCCAGAGCGGCGGAAAGTGTATCGCATGACTATCTCCAGCCCGGCGATGACATGCAAATCGACGTGATCCTCCTTGCGCCGGGGCGCATCCCGCGCCATTTGAGCAACGTCTGGATGGGCGGCTGAGCCTGTCCCGTGCTTGAGGAATGTCTATGTCATTGAATGTCGCCGTGCAGATGGACCCGATGGAAGGCATCAAGATCGGCGGGGATTCGACCTTTGCGCTGATGCTCTCGGCACAGGTGCGGAGCCACAGGCTATGGCATTATGAAGCCCCTGCGCTGACGATGAGCGAGGGGCGGCTGTTCGCGAAAGCGCGACCGGTGACGGTGCAGCGTGTCGAGGGCGATCATTTCAGCTTCGGCGACTGGGTGGACATTGACCTTGGCCGCGATGTCGATGTGGTGCTGATGCGGCAGGACCCGCCCTTCGACCTCTCCTACATCACCGCGACGCACCTGCTGGAGCGGATCGAGGGCGAGACTCTGGTGGTGAACAGTCCCGCCTCGGTCCGCAATGCGCCGGAAAAGATTTTTGTACTGGACTATGCGCGCTTCATGCCGCCGACGATGATTACGCGCGATCTGGATCAGGTGCGTGCATTCCTCGCCGAGCATGGCGACATCGTCGTGAAGCCGCTCTATGGCAACGCGGGCAGCGCGGTGTTTCGGATCGGCTCAGATAGTGCAAATCTCTCCGCGCTGGTCGAGCTATTCAACGCCAGTTGGGTTGAGCCGTTCATGGTGCAGGCTTTCATTCCTGCCGTGAGTCAAGGCGACAAGCGCATTGTATTGGTCGATGGCGAGGTCGCGGGCGCGATCAACCGCGTGCCGGGCAAGGGCGAGATCCGCTCCAACCTTGCGGTCGGCGGCTCGGCCGTGAAGGCCGATCTGACCGAACGCGAATGGGAAATCTGCCGCGCGATGGGGCCGGAGCTGAAAAAGCGCGGGTTGTTGTTCGTCGGTATTGATGTGATCGGCGGCGAGTGGCTGACCGAGATCAACGTCACGTCGCCCACTGGCATCGTCTCGATCGACGCTTTCAACGGCACCGATACGGCGGCGATGATCTGGGAGGCGATCGAGCGCAAGGCGGCCGCATTGCGATAATCCTCGGTCCCAGCGCCCTGCAATCGCCGGATTGCAGCGCCGTCGGTGATCGGTTAATCTTCCCGCATCACGGGAGGGGGAAGTATGAGCCAGGCATCAGAGGCATTCCGCCGTTCGACGCCATCAGAGCGTCAGGCGCAGGAGCGGCGCTTTTATTCGCGCATGGCGTTGATCATCGCCGCAGTCGTGGTGCTGGGCTTCGGCCCGAGCTTCTATCTGAGACCATTCGATGTAATCCATTTCCCGCGCCCCAACCCGCCGATAACCCCGATTTTGATGGTGCACGCTGCGGTGTTCAGTCTGTGGATCGTGATATTCATAGCGCAGACGCAACTGGTCCCGGTCATGTATATGGCGATGCTCGATGCCATCGCCCGGAACAGCACGCTGCCGTTCGTCGATGTGCTGACCTTCAGCGCAGTGCCTTTGTGCGGCATTCCATTCTATATCGTCCTGCTCGCTCTGGGCTGGCGCGCCCGCAGGCAGGATTTGCAGTCGCACAAGCGCTATATGCTCGGGTTGATGATCATGCTGTCCCAGCCTGCATTTTCCCGCTTGCCGCTGGCGCCGCCGGTCTTGATCGGTTTCGTCCTTTTGAGTGCGCTGCCGCTGGTGATGTACCTTGCCATGATGCGGTGGGACAGGAAGATGCGCGGCAGCGTCCATCCCGCCACGAAGATATCGCTCGCGCTGTTTTCCCTGTTGCTTGTGATCCAGGCCTTCTTTCTGGCGACGCCGGGAATATGGTCATCCCTCGTCGTCCACTTTCCGGGCGTGGTGGTATAACCGCGCTCTCGAATTGAAACCTCCTCACCTAACGCCTCGATGGCGATGAAACGCCGCCAGGACGCGGGTGAGAATATGTGATAGGGCGGTTCTTGACTGTCTGCTGAAAATTAATTCCCCCGCCTCGATCAGCCTGGGCTCCAAAACCGTTTTCGTGAGTTTACGACCCTATGAGATTATATATTGAGGCCTGGCTGGATTATACGTTCGCCGAACCGACCGACGTGCTGCTGCATCTGGAAGCCGCAGCCATTCCCGAACAGGCGATAGTGAGCGCGAAAATCGTCT
>CAZLTO010000071.1:0-3731 GCA_964562475.1 uncultured Sphingobium sp.
GGATGCTCGGCCCCGCGCACATGATCGAACTTGCCATTGGCATCGATGCACTCGACCGCGGCGGCCGACATCGCAAGCGCGTGGTGGGTATTGTCATGCGCGAACAGCCCCTGCCGCCCGAAGGTCAGCAGCCCGTCGATCGAGCCGACCCACTTGTCGAGCACCGCAAAATGCTGCTCGAAATTGCGGTCATAGACCGGATAGGCATGGGACAGGCGGCGGGTGAGCGAGGCCTTGAGCTTCGGCTTCGGCAGGCCGGTTGCGACCAGCCAGTCGCAAAGCTTCTGGCCGAGTTGATCGTCGCTCAGCCCCCACAATTCCTCATGCGGATCGCACGGCAGTTCGGCGCACAGCACCGTCTGGCCCTTGGGTTCAGAAGAGGCGGAGTAATTCTTCGGCTCGGACAGGCGCGAGATCGGCACATTCAGTTCCGGGAAATAATGCGCGTCATATTCGGTGTACTGATCCTGATCCAGGGTAATATAGATCAGGATCATGCCGCGATAGCGCATCTTGTCCGCCGCTTCGAGCACGGGGGCAGGGGCGGCGGGCTCGGCCATCCGCACCAGCATCGAGAGCGGAATGGTGGACCAGACATGATCGGTCTCGATCCGCTGCTCACTGGCGTCGGTGGCATAGCGCACCGCGCGCACCTTGCCGCCGTCATGCTCGACCGCCGTCACCGATGCGCCAAGTGCAGCCTGCGCGCCGAGCTTCTCAGCACCATCCAGCAGTGCCTCGCTGATGAGGCCGAAGCCTTTGCGGGGGTAGTAAAAGATGCCGGTCTGCGGCTTCTTGATGCCGGGAAGCTGGCCCAGCACCTTCTTGATGATCTTGCTGATCGAGCTGCCGGAAATGCGGCGGCGGGCGAGCGTCACCGCCAGCTCCTCGGGCGGCAAGGCCCACAACTTCTTCATATAGGGATAATAAAAGCCCTCGCACATCGCCGGGCCAAGTTCCTTATGCAGGATCGTGGCGAAGGTTTCGGCCTCGGGGGTGGCCGCCCCCTTGCGGAACGGCTTGGTGCCCATGTCCTTGAGTAGCGAGAGCGCGAAGCCCTTAGGCATTTTCATCAGCAGATCGGCGGGCTTCAGCGGGAAATGGATCCAGCTGCCTTTCAAGCGGATGCGGCCGTGGCGCGGGCGGGTGAGCAGGTCATCGCCCAGCAGGCCGCGGATCATGCCGAGGATCGCCGGGTCGCTCGCGGGGTGGAGGCGGTGGCTGCCGAAATCGCAGTGCACGCCATCATGCAAAAAGCTGCCCGAATTGCCGCCCACCTTTGGTGCGCGCTCCAGCAGCACCGGTTTCGCCTTGCCGCTCTGGCTCAGCATATAGGCCGCGCCGACGCCAGCCGGACCGCCGCCGAGGATCGTGATGCGCGGGCCGGCAGTGTCAGGAAAAGAAACGGTGTCAGATGAAGCCATTGGGGGAGCCTATTTGCTAGGTTGCGGTGTGGAAGGGGTGGCTGACTGGCGCGTGACAGCGCCAAAGCCGGACTGGACGAGGATGCCGAGGATGCCGCTCGCGTAGAGCACGGTCTGCCAGATGAGGCCGACGGCAATCACCGCGCCATAATCCGCGCCGAAGGGTTTGAGCAACGCCGCCATGCTTGCCTCGCGCACGCCAAGGCCGCCAAGGCTGATCGGCGCGATCGCGATGATCTTCGCCCCCGCCCAGGCGTAGAACCACGCGGCGGCGGGGATCATGAGGCCGATCGCCAGCGCGAACGCGATATTGATGAGCACGAACAGGCATTGCACCACAAGCGACAGCGCGAGGCAGCCGAGCAGCAGCCCCGGCTGGCGGCTCAGCTCCGCGATTATGCGTATCATCTTGGAGAGAATGACGGCGACCTTGCCGCCGTGCGACAATGTGTGCGCCCAGATTTCGATCTGCGGCGTCAGGGCGCGGAGCAGATACACCCCGCCGACAATCGCTATACCCAGCGCGGCGAGCGTTATCCCCGCTGTCCGCCCATCGGCATGAAAGGCTGCCCATGCCCCCACCAGCGCCACCAAGCCCAGCGAGGCCGTGTCGATCAGCCGATCCGCCACGGAACCGACGGCAAGCCTTCCCTTGTGCTGCGTCTCGCCCATCACCAGCCCCGCGCGCACCACGTCGCCTCCCGCAACGCCCGGCAGCGCAAGATTGGCGCCAAGCCCAGCCAGATGCGCGCGAAAGGCGCGGGAAAAGGGGACATCATGGCCGATCAGCATCCACCATTTGGCGGCGGTGAGCGCATGGCCCAGCAGGAACAGCGCGAAGCCCGCCAGCCAGAGCTGCGGCGTCAGGCGTTGCGCGGCGGCCCAGACCTCCCGAAACGGCACGACATGAAAGATGATGCCGAGCACGATCGCGCTGACCGCGATCCGCACCCCCCAGATGAGAGTTCGCTTGCGCGATGGGCTCACGCTCAAGCGCCCGGCGGGCGGAGCTGCATCCGCGCCATCATGTCCGCGATCAGGCCGAACGACCAGACCACGACCGCGCCCAGCATACCGAACACCGCGGTTTCGGAGAGGTTGTCGAGCCAGATGTCATAGATGCCCTTGCCGACCCCGATCAGCATCAGGAACGCGCCCAGCGGCATGAAGATGCGCAGCGGCTGGAAATAGACGGTGAGGCGGAACACCAGCATCATGAAGCGGAAGAAATCGACCGCCTTGATCTTCGATACGCCCACCCGCTTGCCGTAGGTGATCGGCAGATAGGAGACGTTGAAACCGGAAGCCAACATGCAGAGCGTGATCGTCGTCGTGAACGAAAAGGCGTTGGGCAGCAGGTGAATGAACCGTTCCAGCTCCGGGCGCTGGAACACGCGCAGGCCGGAATTGAGGTCGGTGATCTTGTGTCCCGCGAGGTAGCTGGCGAGATTGTTCAAAATCCACTTACCGGGCTTGCGGATCATCGGCACGCCCTTCATCGCAGTGCCACGGTCGCCCACCACCATCTGGTTATAGGCGGCCATCTCGATCATCTGCGGCAGCATTTCGGCGGGATAGGTGCCGTCCGCGTCGATGATCGCGACGAGCGGCGCCTTGGTGACGGCAATGCCCGCCTTCAGCGCGCGGCCATAGCCGCCATTGTGCGGGAAATCGACGAGGTGCACGCCGGTCGTCTTCGCGGCGGCGGCGGTGCCGTCCTTCGATCCATCGTTCACCACCACCAGCTCGAACGGGATTTTCGCGTCATTCAGGACCTGACGCACCTTCTCGATGGTCGGGACGATCGCGTTCTCTTCGTTATAGGCGGGAATGACTACGGCCACCGCCGGAGCATGCGCATTCGCCCCTGCCGCATTTGAAGTCGCCGGATCAACTGTCCGCATCATATTCCCCCGAGATGGATTTGCCCTGTACTTGCCCGTGACTGTCCTTAGCAGGCGCGTCTTAAAGGGCTATTACCGTTTCAGGCCATATCAACGCAACCGCGTTCACCTTTTTTGTTGCAGGTGCGTAATCAGGCGATGACGGGTGCGCGCACCGGGATGCCCGCTGCCGCCAGCGCCTGATGCGCCTCGGCGATCGTATGCTGGCCGAAGTGGAAGATCGAGGCGGCGAGCACGGCGGAGGCATGGCCTTCGCGCACGCCCTCGACCATATGCTCCAGCGTGCCGACGCCGCCGCTGGCGATGACGGGAACCGAAACACTATCCGCTATCGCGCGGGTGAGGGCGAGATCATAACCTTGCTTGGTTCCGTCCCCGTCCATCGCGGTTACGAGCAGTTCGC
>CAZLTO010000071.1:3741-6566 GCA_964562475.1 uncultured Sphingobium sp.
CCCGCGCCCAGTTCGGCCAGCTTCACCGCGTGCGCCACCGCGTCGATCCCGGTCGCGCGGCGGCCGCCGTGGGTGAAGATTTCCCAGCGCCCCTCTGCCACCCGCCGCGCGTCCACGCTGGCGACGATGCACTGGCTGCCGAAGCGGTCGGCGATATCCGCCACCACTTCCGGGCGGGAGACGGCGGCGCTGTTCACCGCCACCTTGTCCGCCCCCGCGAGCAGCAGCGCGCGCGCATCCTCGGCGCTGCGCACCCCGCCGCCGACGGTGACAGGCATGAAGCAGACTTCGGCGGTGCGCTTGACGATGTCGAGAATGGTGCCGCGATCCTCGTGGCTGGCGGTGATGTCGAGGAAGCAGAGTTCGTCCGCGCCCATCGCGTCATAGAGCCGCGCCTGCTCGACCGGGTCGCCCGCGTCGGCGAGATCGACGAAGTTGACGCCCTTGACCACGCGGCCATTGGCGACATCGAGGCAGGGAATGACGCGGACGCGGACGGTCATGGTTGTTTGCCTCGCTCACGCTCGGACACGGCACCGCGCGCTTCAAAGCACATACTCATTCCGCCGCCGCGACGGCGAGCGCCGCCTTCAAATCCAGCCGCCCGTCATAGAGCGCGCGACCGGTGATGACGCCCTCGATCCCGTCTTGCGCATGAAGGGAAAGTATGCGGATGTCCGCTATGCCCGCGACGCCGCCGCTGGCGATGACCGGGATGGTTGAGGCGCGGGCGAGGCTCACCGTCGCGTCAATGTTGCAGCCTTTCAGCATCCCGTCGCGGCCAACATCGGTAAAGAGCAGGCTCGCCACCCCTGCATCCTCGAACCGGCGGGCAAGGTCGATCACTTCCATGTCGCTTTTCTCCGCCCAGCCCTCGGTGGCGACCAAGCCGTCGCGCGCATCGACCGCGACGACGATGCCGCCGGGGAAATCCCGCGCCGCCGCCTTCACGAACTCGGGGTCTTTCAGCGCCGCCGTGCCGATTACGATGCGCGAGACGCCGAGGTCGAACCAGCGCTCGACCGACTCCCGGTTGCGGATGCCACCGCCGAGTTGCACATGGCCGGGAAAGGTTTTGACGATGCTCTCCACCGCCGCACCATTGACCGCTTTGCCCGCGAAGCTGCCGTCGAGATCGACGACATGCAGGTGCTGCGCGCCCGCATCCGCGAACAGCAGCGCTTGGCGCGCGGGATCATCGCCATAGACGGTCGCGCGGTCCATATCGCCTTCAGCCAGACGGACGACCTGCCCGCCTTTAAGGTCAATGGCCGGGAAAACGATGATGCTCATATCAGGGCTTCCATCCGAGAAAGCGCGAGAGGAAGGAAAGGCCATAGCTCTGGCTCTTTTCCGGGTGAAACTGCACGCCAATGATAGTGTCGCGCCCCACAGCAGCGACGATTGGGCCGCCATGCTCGCTGGTGGCGAGGACGTGGGCAGGGTCGCTTGCCGCGAAATGATAGCTGTGGAGGAAATAGGCCTCGCCCGCCTCGATCAGCGGATGCGGGGTTACAGGCGTCACGTCGTTCCAGCCCATGTGCGGCACCTTGATGGCAGGGTCCGCGGGTTGGATCAGGCTCACGGTGCCCGGAACCCAGCCCAGCCCCTCATGGCTGCCGAATTCCTCGCCGCTGTCGGCGAGCAGCTGCATGCCGACGCAGATGCCGAGGAACGGCACGCCGCGCCGCTCGACCGCTTCGCTCATCGCCTCGACCACGCCGGGCAGGCCATAGAGCCCGTCGCGGCAGGCGCGGAAGGCGCCGACGCCGGGCAGCACGATGCGGTCCGCTTGTCGCACGGCCTCGCCATCGGCGGCGAGCACCACATCCTTCGCCCCCGCTTTAACCAGCGCATTGTGAACCGAATGAAGATTGCCCGCGCCGTAATCGATGAGCGCGATGCTCATCCTCCGAGCGTTCCCTTGGTCGATGGGATCGCGTCGCCCTTGCGCGGGTCGATCTCGACCGCGATGCGCAGCGCCCGCGCCAGCCCCTTGAACAGGCTCTCGATCACATGGTGGTTGTTCTCGCCATAGAGGCATTCGGCGTGCAGCGTGATGCCCGCCGCGCCCGCAAAGCTGTGGAACCAGTGCTGGAACAGTTCGGTATCCATTTCGCCGAGGCGCGGCGTCGAAAACTCCGCCTTCCATACCAGATAGGGGCGGCCGCTTATGTCCAGCGCTACGCGGGAGAGCGTTTCGTCCATCGGCGAATAGGCGCTGCCATAGCGGGTGATGCCACGCTTGTCGCCCAGTGCCTTCGCCACCGCCTCACCGATCGCGATGCCGGTATCCTCGGTGGTGTGATGCTGGTCGATATGGAGGTCGCCCTTGCATTCCACTTTGAGGTCAATCAGCGAGTGGCGCGAAAGCTGCTCCAGCATATGATCGAGGAAGCCGATGCCGGTCGAGACCGTATAGCTGCCCGTGCCGTCGAGGTTGACGGAGACGAAAATCGACGTTTCCGCCGTGGTCCGCTGGATTTCTGCCGTGCGCATGTGCGCCCCTATAGCGCGGATTCGTGCGCGTGCAATGTTTTGCGATTGGGTTTTGCAACCGGAAACTGGCGAGGCTTGACCCGCGCATGCGGGCCGCTAGGTAGAAGGGCATGAGCGACGATATGCCCGACAGCCTGATTCCCTATGACGAGATCGTGCAGGAAGCCCTGCGCGCTGTCGTCGGCCGGGTGCTGGGGCAGGTGGAAGGCATGGGCGGCGTGCTGCCCGGCGATCATCATTTCTACATCACCTTCAAGACGCAGGCGCCGGGGGTGTCGGTCCCCAAGCACCTAACCGAGCGGTTCCCGGACGAGATGACGATCGTG
>CAZLTO010000072.1:0-5943 GCA_964562475.1 uncultured Sphingobium sp.
CTCAACCTCGTCGCCTTCTCGGCTTACTTAGGCGATCTTGTCGGTCAGATATTCAGCATGTTCGTGCTCACCGTCGCGGCGGGCGAGGCGGCGATCGGGCTTGCGATCCTCGTCATTTACTTCCGCGCGCGCGGCACCATCGCCGTCGACGACGCCAACCGGATGAAGGGATAAGCGGACCGTGCATTCCATCCAGCTTATCGTATTCCTGCCGCTCCTTGCCGCGCTCATCGCGGGGCTGGGCAACAAGGCGCTGGGTAATGTCCCTGCGAAGATCGTAACGACCGGCGCGCTGTTCGTCTCCTGCGCGCTCTCCTGGCCGATCTTCCTTTCCTATGTCGCGGGCCATGCCGAGCCTGCGGTCGTGCCGGTGCTGCACTGGCTTTCTTCGGGCAGTTTCAACGCCGCGTGGGAGCTGCGCGTCGATGCGCTCACCGCCGTGATGCTGGTGGTTGTCACCACTGTTTCCGCGCTCGTCCACCTCTACAGCTGGGGCTATATGGACGAAGACCCGGATCAGCCGCGCTTCTTCGCCTATCTCTCGCTGTTCACCTTCGCGATGCTGATGCTGGTGACGGCGAACAACCTGCTGCAGATGTTCTTCGGCTGGGAAGGGGTGGGGCTGGCGTCCTATCTGCTGATCGGCTTCTGGTTCCGCAAGCCCTCTGCATCGGCCGCCGCGATCAAGGCGTTCGTCGTGAATCGTGTCGGTGATTTGGGTTTCATGCTCGGCATTTTCGGCACCTATCTGGTGTTTGATACCATCTCGATCCCGGATATCCTCGCCGCCGCGCCGGGTATGGCGGGCAGCACCATCGGCTTCCTCGGCTATCGCTTCGATACGATGACGGTGCTGTGCCTACTGCTGTTCGTCGGCGCGTGCGGCAAGTCGGCGCAGCTTGGCCTCCACACATGGCTGCCGGACGCGATGGAAGGCCCGACCCCGGTATCCGCGCTGATCCACGCCGCGACGATGGTGACGGCGGGCGTGTTCATGGTCTGCCGCCTCTCGCCGATGTTCGAGACGAGCGAAACCGCGCTCGCTGTCGTTACCTATGTCGGCGCGGCGACCTGTCTGTTCGCGGCGACCGTTGGCACGACCCAGACCGACATCAAGCGCGTGATCGCCTATTCGACCTGTTCGCAGCTCGGCTACATGTTCTTCGCCGCGGGCGTCGGCGCTTATGGCGCGGCGATGTTCCACCTGTTCACCCACGCCTTCTTCAAGGCATTGCTGTTCCTCGGCGCGGGCTCCGTGATCCACGCGATGCACCACGAGCAGGACATGCGCGATTATGGCGCGCTGCGTAAGGAAATCCCGGTCACTTTCTGGGCGATGACGGCGGGCACGCTCGCAATCACCGGCGTTGGCATCCCCGGCACGCTGTTCGGCTTTGCGGGCTTCTTCTCGAAGGATTCTATCCTCGAAAGCGCCTATGCTGCGGGCGGCCCCGGCACATTCGCCTTCCTCATCGGCATCACCGCCGCGCTGCTCACCAGCTTCTATAGTTGGCGGCTCGTGTTCCTGACCTTCTTCGGCAAGGCGCGCTGGGCGGGCAGCGAGCATATCAGCCATGCGGTGCATGATGCGCACGGACACGGGCATGACGATCACGCGCATGCTCATGACGACCACCACCATCACGGTGCGGAAGCCATCGGCACGGCTGGCTATCATCCGCATGAAAGCCCCATGAACATGTTGGTTCCGCTCATCGTCCTGTCGCTTGGCGCGGTGTTCGCGGGCTTTGTTTCCCACGGCGGTTTCGGGGCCCCGGGGGGCGCCGCCACTTTCTGGGAAGCTTCGAGTCTCGAGTTCAACGGGCATCTGATGCACGCGAGTCACGAAGTGCCATTGTTGGTCAAATGGTCGCCGTTCGCGGTGATGGCGACCGGGCTTGGCATCGCCTATCTCGCCTATATCCGCCATACCGACTGGCCCGCGAAGTTCACCGAGCACTTCCATGTGCTCTATGATTTCCTTTTGAACAAATGGTATTTCGATGAGCTGTATGACGCGATCTTCGTGAAGCCTGCCTTCGCCATCGGTCGCTTCTTCTGGAAGCGCGGCGACGAGGGCACCATTGATCGCTTCGGCCCCAACGGCATGGCGGCGCTGGTCGTCGCGGGCGGCCGGGTGACGCGCAGGCTCCAGTCCGGCTATCTCTACACTTATGCGCTGGTGATGCTCCTCGGCCTCGCCGCTGCGGTAACCTGGGCGATTACACAATCATGAGCAACCTGGCATGAACGAGCTCGGCTTTCCGATACTTTCGCTGATGATGGCCGTGCCGATGGCGGGCGCGCTGCTGTGCCTGTTCGCCTCTGCGTCGCAGGCCCGGCAGATTGCGCTGGTCGCGACGGTTGCGGACCTGGTCCTCGGCGTCATCCTCTGGCTCAACTTCGACCAGAGCGCGGGCCATGCCCAATGGCAGTTTCAGGAATATGCGCCGATCTTCGGTCGCTTCGCCTGGGCGATGGGGATCGACGGCATCGCGCTCACCCTGATCGCATTGACCGTATTCCTGATGCCGATCTGCATCCTCGCCAGCTGGGACTCGATCGAAAAGCGCGTCGGCGAATATATGGCGGCGTTCCTGTTCATGGAAACGCTGATGATCGGCGTGTTCGCGGCGCAGGATCTGTTCCTGTTCTATATCTTCTTCGAGGCGGGCCTCATCCCGATGTATCTCATCATCGGCATCTGGGGCGGCGTGAACCGCATCTATGCGAGCTATAAGTTCTTCCTCTACACGCTGCTCGGCTCGGTGCTGATGCTGATCGCGATGCTGTGGATGGCGCGCGAGGCGGGGACGACCGAGATTCCGACGCTGATGGCCTACAGCTTCGATCCGAAGGTGCAGACATGGTTGTGGCTTGCCTTCTTCGCCAGCTTTGCGGTGAAGATGCCGATGTGGCCGGTGCATACCTGGTTGCCGGATGCGCACGTGCAGGCGCCGACCGCGGGCTCGGTCATTCTGGCGGGCGTGCTGCTGAAGATGGGCGGTTATGGCTTCATCCGGTTCTCGCTTCCGATGTTCCCGGAGGCATCAGCGCAGTTTGCATGGCTGATATTCGGCCTGTCGATGGTCGCGGTGGTCTATACCTCGCTGGTCGCGCTGGTGCAAAGCGACATGAAGAAGCTGATCGCCTATAGCTCGGTCGCGCATATGGCGATCGTCACCGTCGGCCTGTTCGCGTTCAATCAGGCGGGCATCGAGGGCGCGATGATGGTGATGCTGGGCCACGGCCTTGTGTCGGGCGCGCTGTTCCTTTGCGTCGGCGTGATCTACGACCGCATGCACACCCGCGAGATTGACCGTTATGGCGGCCTCTCGATCAACATGCCGCACTATGCGCTGCTGTTCATGCTGTTCACGATGGCGTCGGTCGGCCTGCCCGGAACGTCCAACTTCGTCGGCGAGTTTCTTGCACTGATGGGCGTCTATCAGGCATCGAGCTGGGTCGCGCTGGTCGCTACCACCGGGATCATCCTCGGTGCAGCCTATATGCTCTATCTCTATCGCCGCATCTGTTTCGGCGACCAAAAGAACGCCGATGCCGCCGCAATGCCGGACTTGACCGCGCGCGAGCTGGTGATGCTCGTTCCCATTGGCCTGTCGGTGCTGTGGATGGGCGTTTACCCGGAGAGCTTCCTCAGCCCCATGCGCGCCGATGTGCAGGCGATTGTCGCACGGATGGCGCCCGCTGCGCCCGAGGGTGACGCAAAGCTGACCGCAGGCAAGCCGGATGCCGTCGCCACCACGCACGAAACACATGAAGAAACGCACGCAACCGCCGGGCATGAAACCCCAGGAGAGGCGCACTGATGTTTGATACCGCTTCACTTATGATGACCCTGCCGGAGTTGGTGCTGACTGCTGGCGGTCTGGCCCTTCTGATGGTTGCCGCCTATGCGGGCGACGGTTCCGCGCGCATGGTGGGCTGGTTATCCGTGGCATTACTGGCTGTAGTCGCCTGGTTGCTTTGCCCGGCATGGACGACAAGCGGCGAGGCGTTCGATGGCCTTTATCGCGCCGATGCCTTCGGCGCCTTCGCCAAGGTGCTGATCTACGCCGCCGCCGCCGTTTCCATCATCATCGCCCCACGCTTCTTTGCCGGGGGGCAGGCTATTCGCGCCGAATATCCGATCCTCATCCTCTTCGCCTGCGCCGGCATGGGCCTGATGGTCTCGGCGGGCGACATGCTGACGCTCTATGTCGGCCTGGAGCTTAACAGCCTTGCCGCCTATGTGCTGGCGAGCTTCATGCGGCAGGATGGACGCTCAGCGGAAGCGGGCCTCAAATATTTCGTGCTCGGCGCCCTCGCGAGCGGCATCCTGCTCTATGGCATTTCGTTGCTCTACGGCTTCACCGGCTCGACCAGCTATGCAGGCATTTCGACTGCACTCTCCGATGGCCTCTCGCATGGCGAGCTGTTCGGGCTTGTGTTCGTGCTCGCCGGCCTCGCGTTCAAGATCAGCGCTGTGCCGTTCCATATGTGGACGCCGGATGTTTACGAAGGCGCGCCGACGCCGGTCACCGCCTTCTTCGCCAGCGCGCCCAAGGTCGCGGCGATGGGCTTGACCGTGCGCGTCGCAATGGAAGCGATGGGCGGCGCGGTGCACGAGTGGCAGCAGATCGTGGTGTTCGTGGCGCTGGCGTCGATCCTGTTCGGCGCGGTCGCGGCGATCGGCCAGACCAACATCAAGAGGCTGCTGGCGTACTCCTCGATCAACAATGTCGGCTTCGCGCTGATCGGCCTTGCCGCGGGAACGCGGGAGGGCGTAGCGGCGGTGATGAGCTATCTCGCCATCTATGTGGTGATGACGCTCGGCAGCTTCCTTTGCATCCTCCAGATGCGAGACAAAGACGGCTTGCCCGTCGAAGACATCGCCAGCCTTTCCGGCCTCTCGCAGAGCCGCAAGGGGCTGGCCGCTGCGTTCGCGATCTTCATGTTCTCGCTCGCCGGTATTCCGCCGCTGATGGGTTTCTGGGCGAAGTTCCTGGTGTTCGATGCCGCCGTGGGTGCGGGGATGACCGGGCTGGCCGCCTTCGGTATCGCGCTGTCGGTCGTCGGCGCGTTCTATTATTTGAAGATCATCAAGACGATCTATTTCGACGAGCCTGCCGCAGACTATGCCCCTGCCGCCAGCCGCCTCGAAAGCGCGCTGATTGCGGTGAGCGCAGCGCTGATCGTGTTCGGTTATTTCTTCAATCCGCTGCTTGATAACGTCAGCGCGGCGGCAGCGGCGGCGTTGCACTGACCGCTATGCCGACCGATATCCGGCTCGTCGCGGAAACCGGATCCACCAATGAGGACATGAAGGCGCTCGCGCTTGCCGGGGAGCTTGAGGGCGTCTGGCTGCGCGCGGAGCGTCAGACGGGCGGCAAGGGCCGTATGGGACGTGTGTGGGAATGCGAGGCGGGTAATCTCTTCGCCTCTACGCTGGTGCGCCTCGGGCCGCTCGATCCTGCTCCGCCCACTCTGGCACTGGTTGCTGCGGTTGCGGTGTATGAAGCTCTGTCGGAGTTTGTCGGCAAGGGCGTGCTCACGCTCAAATGGCCTAATGATATCCTCGCCGGAAATGCCAAGCTCTGCGGTATGCTGATGGAACGAACCGGCGATGCGATCATCATCGGTATCGGCGTCAATGTCGCCAGCGCGCCCCGGCTGCCGGATCGGGAAACGAGTTCACTCTACGCGCTCGGCGCCACCCAATGCGATGCCGCAAGTGTTCTGGAGCGGATCGCGGTCCGTTTCGGCGAATGGCTCGGCCGCTGGCGCAGCTATGGCCCGGAGCCGGTTATGCGCGTCTGGGAAGCGCGCGCCCATCCTCGCGGGGCGGCGTTGCTGGCCGAACTTCCGGACGGCGAACGCGTTTCCGGCACATTCGAAGGGCTGGAACCGTCGGGCGCGCTCATCCTGCGCTTGGCGGATGGC
>CAZLTO010000072.1:5953-6470 GCA_964562475.1 uncultured Sphingobium sp.
CGGATGGCTCCAACCGTGCCATTCATGCGGGCGATGTCTTTTGTCTATAATTCCGCGCTGATGCGGAGAGGGTCGAGTCATGCTTCTGGCGATTGATGCCGGTAATACCAATGTCGTCTTCGCGCTAGTCGAGCCAGGCGAGGGCGGCACCGCGCCGCAAATCCGCACGCGCTGGCGCATCGCGACCGACCCGCGCCGCACCGGTGATGAATATGCCGTCTGGCTCAACCAGCTCCTGATGCTGGAAGGCTATGGCATGGCGGATGTCGATGCCGTCATCATCGCGACGGTGGTGCCGCGCGCGCTTCACAACCTCAAGGTGCTCTCCAGCAAATATTTCAAGGTCGAGCCACTGGTTGCCGGAGAGGCAGGCGCGGAGTGGGGCATAACGCTCGATGTTGCGGAGCCGGAGTCGGTCGGCGCGGACCGGGTCATCAATGCCATCGCCGCCCATGCGCGCGAACCGGGCGACCTCATCATCATTGATTTCGGCACCGCGACGACGTTCGATGTGGTG
>CAZLTO010000073.1:0-6430 GCA_964562475.1 uncultured Sphingobium sp.
AGCACATGGAGCAAACGGGTCACGATGTGCCGTCGGCTCACTTGCGGGCGAGCCTCCGCACCAGCGAACTCGTATCCTGCCTGCCGCCGCCCATCGCCTGCACCTCGGCATAAAATTGATCGACCAGCGCGGTGACCGGCAATGTCGCGCCATTCGACCGCGCCTCCTCCAGCGTCAGGCCGAGATCCTTGCGCATCCAGTCCACCGCGAAGCCGAAGTCAAACTCGTCCTTCGCCATAGTGTTCCAGCGGTTGACCATCTGCCAGCTTTGCGCCGCGCCGCCGGAGATCGCCTCGAACACCTTGTCGAGATCGAGATCCGTCGCCTGCGCGAAGCGCACCGCCTCGGACAGGCCCTGAAGCACACCCGCGATACAGATCTGGTTGACCATCTTGGTGGTCTGCCCTGCGCCCGCGCTGCCGACATGCACGACCCGCGCGGCATAGCTCTGCATCACCAGCCGCGCGGCGGCGACAGCAGGCCCGGTGCCGCCGCACATGACCGCGAGCGTGCCGTTCTCCGCGCCTGCCTGCCCGCCCGAGACCGGCGCATCGACGCAGTGCAGCCCGCGGCTCTCGCCCTCGACAAACAATTGCCGCGCGATTTTGGCGGAAACGGTGGTGTGGTCGATGAACAGCGCGCCCTTTGCCATCGTGCGAAAGGCGCCGTCCTTGCCCAAAGTCACCGAGGCGAGATCGTCGTCATTGCCGACGCAGGTGATGACCACCTCCGCATCCTCCGCCGCCTGCGCAGGCGTGACCGCCAGCGCGCCGCCATATGCCTCCACCCATCTGGATGCCTTGCTCATCGTGCGGTTGAAGACCGTGACCTGATGCCCCGCCCGCGCCAGATGCCCCGCAACCGGGGCGCCCATGACGCCAAGGCCGATAAACGCTATTTTTGCCATAGGGGGTGCATAGACATTCCACGCGCGCAAGCCTAGGGCTGTTTCGCGCGAATTGGGATGGGCCAGTCGCATTTTTTATGGAGATATCGGGTATCATGGCGCAGGAAATGGACGTGCGGGAGGTCGAAACGGCAGCGGTGAGCTTGCCCGTGACGATTGACGACGTCCGCGCTGCCCATGATCGCATTCGCGCCTCCATTGTCCGCACGCCGACGCTGCTGAGCAGAACGCTGTCGAAAATCGTCGGCGCGGATGTGTATTTGAAGTTCGAGAACCTCCAGTTCACCGCCGCCTACAAGGAGCGCGGCGCATTGAATCGCCTGCTGCTGCTGAGCGACGAGGCGAAAGCGCGCGGGGTGATCGCGGCTTCGGCGGGCAACCATGCGCAAGGGCTCGCTTATCATGGTGCGCGCCTTGGCCTGCCGGTGACGATCGTGATGCCCACCCCCACGCCGACGATCAAAGTCGCGCAGACGCAAGGGCATGGCGCGACCGTGGTGCTGCATGGCGATAATTTCGATGAAGCCAATGCCTACAGCCGCGTGCTCGAACAGGAGCGCGGCCTCACTTATGTGCACCCGTTCGACGACCCGGACGTGATCGCCGGGCAGGGAACGGTTGCGCTGGAAATGCTGGAGGACGCGCCGAATATAGACATGCTGGTGGTGCCGGTCGGCGGCGGCGGGCTGATCTCCGGCTGCACGGTGGCGGCAAAGGCGGTAAAGCCGGGCATCAGGGTAGTGGGTGTGCAGTCCAACCGCTATCCCGCGCTCTACAGCCTCAAGACCGGTAAACACATCGAGGGTGGCGGGGATACGCTCGCGGAGGGCATCGCGGTCAAATATCCGGGCCAGCTAAGTTCGCAATTCGTGGTCCAGCTCGTCGACGAGATGCGGATCGTCAATGAATCGATCATCGAGAGCGCGATCTCGCTGCTGCTCGATATCGAGAAGACCGTCGTCGAAGGCGCGGGCGCCGCCGCGCTCGCCACCTTGCTGCCGACCAAGGACGGCAACCCGCGCCCGGAATTCGCGGGCCGGACGATCGGCATCGTGCTTTCGGGCGGCAATATCGATCCGCGCTTCCTCGCCAACGTGATCCTGCGCAACCTCGCGCGCTCCGGCAAGATCGGGCGGCTCTCGATCGTGCTGCCGGACAAGGCGGGCGCGCTGATGGAGGTCGCCGGCATCTTCACGCGCTTCGATGCCAACATCATCGAGGTGGCGCACCAGCGCATCTTCGGCGTGCCCTCCGCCAAAAGCACCACCACCGAGATCGAGTATGAGATCAAGGATCCGCATGCGGCAATGGCGCTGGAACAGGCGCTGGCCGACGCCGGATATAGCTTTGACCGGCTGACGATTTCCGGCACGCGCAAGGGACCGCGCGGATCGCGGGGCTGATCATGGTTATTTCCACGGAAGGATATTGAAAACGCTTCATAAATCTTTTTGTGGTAAATCCGCTTTTAATGGCGGCGGTTGCTCGGCATTATAGCTGCGCGGTGTGTCGAATACCGCAGGTCGCATGGATGATTTGAGAGGGTGAGAAGACGTTGACCGCGCCGTTTCGTTTCCCCCGTTTTTTTGTTACGAGCCCGAGCCCTTGCCCCTATCTGCCGGGCAAGAGCGAGCGCAAGGTGTTCACCGAGCTCTCCGGTGAAAACGCCAATGAGCTGAACGATGCGCTGGGTCGCATCGGGTTCCGCCGCAGCCAGAATGTCGCCTACCGGCCAAGTTGCGCGGACTGCGCCGCCTGCGTCTCGGTGCGCGTCGTGGCGGACGAGTTCGAACCAAACGCCAGCCAGCGCAAGCTCCTGAAGCGCAACAGCGATCTGGTGGTGAGCGTCTGCAAGCCGTGGTCGACGGAGGAGCAATATGCGCTGCTCCAGCGCTATCTCCACACCCGCCACCCCGGCGGCGGCATGACCGAGATGGACGAGCTGGATTATGCCGACATGGTCGAGCATTCCCCTGTGGACAGCTACATCATCGAATATCGCGAGCCGACGAAGGACGGATCGCCCGGAAGGCTGGTCGGCGCCTGCCTGACGGACAAGCAGGGCGATGGCCTCTCGATGATTTACAGCCTCTTTGAGCCGGACCCGGATGTGCGCCCCGGCATGGGCAATTTCATCATCATGGACCACATATTGCGCGCGCGGAAATCCGGCCTGCCCTATGTCTATCTCGGCTATTGGGTCGATGGATCGCGCCGCATGCAGTATAAGGTCAAATATCAGCCGCTGGAACGACTGGGGCCGGGCGGCTGGGCCCGTTTCGAGGAAGGCAGCGCGGGGGCGGGTGGCACTGGCACCGCTGGCACCACGGCAGCGAAGGAATTCCCTCTGGCGGAAAGCGGCCCTGTGCCGATCCGACCGCGCGAACTGGCGGATTTGTTCAGGAAGTAGTGGGAAGCCAGTGTTCGCGGCTATTTGTCTGCGGGTGGCTCGCCGATAATCCTGCTTTTCCGAATATAGTCGAATGGGCCTTCGCCCGACCATGCTCGCCCATCGGGATATCGTAATTCAATTCCGGTGAGGTCGTTTTCATCCGCCATTCGCATGTTGATGCCCATCATGCCATTGCCGAATCTGGCGATGGCGCTTGTGGTCAGCAAGAAATGCGTTGTGGCGCCACAGGTTGGGCAGAATCGGATTTCCGCTGCCGGGTCATCCTTGTCGGTCCGGCAATATCCACTTGTCGTTCCTTCAACGCGGACCTCGGATGGGTGAAAATAGGCCCACCGCGCACCCGTCTTGCTACACAATGTGCAGTTGCACTCGTTGATATAGTCTGGCTGTCTCGCGATTTCTATTCGGATCTGGCCGCAAAGACAGGAGTGCTCCCTCAAGCCGCTATGTCGTAAGGCACGATCTCGCCCTCAAGATAGAGCTTGCGCGCCTTGGAGCGGCTCAATTTGCCCGATGAGGTGCGCGGTAGGGTGCGCGGCGGCACCAGCTCCACCACGCAGTTCATGCCGGTGATCGCGCGGACGCGATCCCGGATCTGGTCGCGCAGCTTCGCGCGCTCGGCGTCGTCGGAGGTGCGGCAGTGGACGAGCACCGCGGGCGCTTCCTCACCATTGGGCGTGGTGATCGCGAAGGCGGCGATGTCGCCCTGCTTGAAGCCGGGAAGCTGCTCCACCGCCCACTCGATATCCTGCGGCCAGTGGTTCTTGCCGTTGATGATGATCATGTCCTTGGCGCGGCCGACGATGTAGAGATAGCCGCCGGACATATAGCCCATATCGCCGGTGTCGAGCCAGCCATCGACCATGCAGGCCGCCGTCGCTTCCTCGTCGCGGAAATAGCCGACCATGAGCGACGGCCCGGTGGTCCATACCTTGCCGATCTGGCCCTCGTTGAGGAGGCTGCCGTCTTCGTCGCGAATCTCGACGACCATGTCCTTGGCCGGCTTGCCGCAGTTGACGATGGCGCGATAGCGTTGCGGGCGGCCCTCGGTCGCGTCACCGCCGGAAAGATCGGTCTCCTCGACCAGCTCGACCACGATGCCCTCTCCGGGCGGCATGATTGTTACGGCAAGGGTGGCTTCGGCAAGGCCATAGCTCGGCAGGAAGGCAGATGGCTTGAACCCGGCGTCAGCGAATGCATCGACGAAGCTCTGCATCACATCGGGGCGGATCATGTCCGCGCCATTGCCCGCGAGCCGCCAGCGCGAAAGATCGAAGCGGTCAGACGCCTTGGTCTGGCTCGACATGCGGCGGGCGCAGATGTCGTAGCCGAAGGTCGGCGAATAGCTGATCGTGGTGCCCTCGTTGCGGCTGATCATATCGAGCCAGGCGAGCGGGCGGCGCGCGAAATCCTCGGTCTTCATATAGTCGACCGACACCTGATTGGCGACCGGCGACAGGAAGCAGCCGACGAGGCCCATGTCATGATACCAGGGCAGCCAGCTGATGCAGCGGTCGCTCTCCTGCACTTCCATACCGTGGCTGTGGGCGGAGAGGTTTGACAGCAGCGCCTTGTGGGTTACGGCGACGCCATGCGGGAAACGCGTGGAGCCGCTGGAGTATTGCAGATAGGCGATCTCGTCGGTGTTCGCCTGCGGCAAACGGCAGGGTACGGCTTCGCGTGCAATGAATTCCTCGAACGCCAGCCCCTCGACCTTGTTCAGCCGCGCAGCCTCCCCCGCCATCTCGGAAAGTTCCGCCGGATAGAACAGGATTTTGGGGTCGCAACTCTGGAGCTGAACCGAAAGCTGGTCGATATAGCTTTCCTTCCCGCCGAAGCTGGTCGGAAGGGGAAGTGGCACCGGCCACGCACCGGCATAGATGACGCCAAAGAACATCTGCGCGAACTCGACGCCCGTTTCCGCGACCAGTGCAATGCGGTCCTTCGGCTTGATGCCGTGCGCGATCAGGCGATAGGCGCAGGCGAGCGCATCGGCGCGCAGCTCACTATAGGGATAGGGCCGGGCGAGATTGCCGCGCGCGTCATGAAAGTTAAACCCGCGCGTGCCAGAGGCGGCATAGTCCAGCGCCTCGCCCATTGTCGCGAAATCGGAAAAACGGCGCGGCAGCGCGTCCAGCGTCGGCAGCGGGCGCAGTGTATCGGCAGCAGCCTTAGGCCGCGCGATCACTGCGCTGTCTGTCATTTCGATCCCGGCCAATATGCGTTCCCTTGTTTTCGTTGAGACCATGAGCGCAGTGCGTCACCCGAACTGTCTGCCCCCTGAACGGCGGCCCGCTAGCCCAAGTAAGCTCTCATCGCAATGTTTACGCCCTTAGCGCACAACTCAAGTTCAAATTCAGACGCGACTGTGGCACAAAAGTGGCGCATGGCACGATATGGCAATGAAAACAAGCGACCGGCCCTCGACGAGGCGGCCCTGCGCGAGCTGGCGCTGGCCTATGTCGGGCGTTTCGCGACCAGCGGCGCGCGGCTGGAACGCTATCTCGCGCGTAAACTCCGGGAACGTGGCTGGGCGGGTGAAGCGGAGGCGGATGTGGCGGCGCTTGCCGCGCGGTTCGCAGAGCTGGGCTATCTCGACGATGCCGCCTATGCGCGGATGAAGGGTGCCTCGATGCAGCGGCGCGGGCTGGGCGCGATGCGGATCAGGGGGGCGCTGGCGGCGGATGGCATAGGCGAAGATGACCGGGAACCGGCGCTCGACGAAGCGCGGGCCGGGCGATGGGAGGCGGCAGAGGTGCTGGCCCGCAGGAAGCGCATCGGCCCTTATGCGCTGGAAAAACCCGATCCGAAGCTGCGCGAGAAGCATCTGGCGGTTTTTTTGCGCGCCGGGCATGATATGGGAACCGCGCGCGCCTGGGTGAATTCCGCACCCGGCGAAATCCCCGAACGGAGCGAATGAATGAGAGTTTATGGTGTTGCGCTGGCCTGTATCGGGCTGCTGGCCGCCTGTTCGCCTGCGCCGGAAAAGGCGGATGGAGCGAATGCGGCACAGGCAGCAAGCGCCAGCGCGGGGCAGCATCCGGAGAAGGTCCCCGTGGTTATTGCGCCAGCAAACGCCTGGGGTGATGAGGTCTTGGCTGATTTTACCA
>CAZLTO010000074.1:0-6385 GCA_964562475.1 uncultured Sphingobium sp.
CGGATGGCTGCGGGGGTGTCTTCATTGCTCACATTGTCGGTAAAGTTGCCGGATACTCCCTATATCCGCTTGTGCAAGATCGAGCGGGGCGAGGTGTTCGCACGGGCTGAGGAGTTATGCCAGATTGCGCAGGTGCTGGGTCTTGATGATCCCACCGCACTGCTTGTCGATCTCGAAGCGCCGGGTTTCTCGCTGAAAAAATGGGCCGGCGTTCGGGGGGACGGTCGACTGGCAAACCGCGAAGCCGAGGAGCTGGCCATGCTGCTGGCGGCGGCGTTGCGGCGTCGGCGCGCATCACAGCCTGCACTCACGCTGGCCCGCCTGCAGGAAGAACATCGTTTGCCCAGCGTGATCGTGTCGCGGATCGAGAACGCGGTGAAGCCATTCGATCGCTGGAACGCGGAGACGATCGGCGCGCTCGCCAGGCTGTTTGGTGTGGCCGATCGCAGCGCGCTGAGTGCGCTGCTACGCCGCGAGTATCGAACCGGAGAACTGACCGAATGGCTGGCGCGGATTCCAGGAGCATCTGAACGCGAAGCCCGCACACGGGAGCGCATTGCCGCGCTGCGCATCGAGCTGGCGCGGACGGAAGCATGGGGAGCAGGCGCGGCAGAGGCGATCCCGGCTGTTGCGCCAGCCGGTCGCGCCGCGCAGGGCCTGGCCCGTTCGCTGGAGTTGCAAGTGGTTGGCGTGCCGCTGGGTGATGGGTTGATCGAGCCGTTCCCGAACCCGCAGCATGTGGCGGCGCCCCCCGGCTCGGGCGCTCGCAGCTATGCGCTGCGCATATGCCGCGCCTCGCTGGGGGCGGCGATCCCCGGCAATGCGGGGCTGTTCGTCGGCCCCGATCGCGCGCCGGTGCAGGGTGGCCTCGCCGTGTTGAAGGGGGGCGAGGGGCTGCGCGTGCTCGCGCTGTCGACCGACAGGGGCGGCAGGCTGATCGGCCACAGCAGCAACCCGGAAAAGGAGATCGTGCTCGACGCCGTTGCGCCCGGCGATCTCGCAATGGTGACGGCGGTGTTGTTTCCCTGAACTCCTGAAGGCTATATCCCGCCGATGATGGCGGGCCAGCCGCCCGCTTCCAGCCCTGCCGCCAGCTCCGTCACACAGGCGTCGAGCACCTCCTGGCGCGTCGAGCGGATCACGAAGTTGCAGCCGACCCGTCCTTCCTTGAAAAACGGATAGCTGCCGATCTGGCTGCCTTCATGGGCGCGTTCGGTGGCAAGCAGCAATGCGGCGATCTCGCTTTCCGCGACCCAGCAGCCGATCTGGGCCGAGAGCACCGGGTCGCCGCCTTCCAGCGTGCCGGTCAGCGCATCGAGCATGCCTGCGGTGATGTGCGGCACGCCCGCCATGATGAAGAGGTTGCCGAGCCTGATACCCGGCGCGCCGGAATAGCGGTTCGGAATAAGCTCTGCGCCTTCTGGCACCCGCGCCATGCGCAGCCGCCCCTCGTTGAGGCCGCCGCGCGTTTCATAATAATGCTCCAGCACCGCGCGCGCATCAGGGTGCACCACAACCGCCACGCCCAGCGCCTTGGCGATGGCATCGACAGTGATGTCGTCATGCGTCGGGCCGATGCCGCCGGTGGTGAAGACATAGTCATAGCGCCCGCGCAATGCGTGGAGCGCGGCAATGATATCGTCTTCCACATCCGCAACGACGCGCGCCTCGGTCAGGCGGATACCCTGCACATTGAGCCAGGTCGCGATCTGCCCGATGTTCTTGTCCTGCGTGCGGCCAGAGAGGATTTCATCGCCGATGACGAGGACGGCGGCGGTCCAGATGCGTGAACTCATACAGGGGTGCCGTCTGCCATTTATGTGTCTCCTTAAGCATGAAACCTTGCGCCGAACCTCCGGCACGATCAACCCCCCTCGTCAGGATAACATTTGCGCGATATACAGGGCATCATGACCGATTATATGACGATGACGGCGGATAGCACGCCCACGCGCTCCAGTGCGATCATACTCTATGACGAAAGCGGCTTTGTGGGGATGCGCAAGGCGGGGCGGCTGGCGGCGGAGATACTCGATGCGCTGGTGCCTCATGTCGTGCCGGGCGTCACCACCGGCGAGCTGGACGACATCGTACGCCGCATGTCGATCGAAGGCGGCGGCGTTCCCGCGACGATGGGCTATCGCGGCTATCAGCACAGTTGCTGCACCTCGATCAACAATGTGATCTGCCACGGCATCCCCGGCGATCGCAAGCTGGTGGAGGGCGATATCGTCAATATCGATGTCACGCCGCTGGTCGATGGCTGGCATGGCGACAGCAGCCGCATGTATATTGCGGGTGAAGCGCCGATCAAGGCGCGGCGGCTGTTGGAAGTCACCTATGAATGTCTGATGCTCGGCATCGAGCAGGCCAAGCCCGGCAATCATCTGGGCGATATCGGCCATGCGATCCAGAAACATGCCGAGAAGCATCGCTACGGCGTGGTGCGCGATTTCTGCGGCCACGGGCTGGGCCGGGTGTTCCATGATTCACCCGAAGTTGTCCATGTCGGCACACCCGGAACCGGGCCGGAACTGAAACCCGGCATGTTCTTCACCATCGAGCCGATGATCAACATCGGCAAGCCGGGCATCCGCATGATGGAGGACGGCTGGACGGCGGTGACGCGGGACCGCACACTCTCCGCCCAGTTCGAGCACAGCGTCGGCATCACGGAAACGGGCTGCGAGATTTTCACGCTCAGCCCCAGGGGGCTGCACTGCCCGCCTTACCAGTAAAATGAAAATGGGGGCAGCTGGCCCCCAGCTCATCATTTTTCAGCGCTTCATCCGGTCCGCGAGCGACTGGAGTGTGATCTCCGGGATCACCTCGGTCGGGTCGGGTGCGCGCACGAGCGCCGCGAGCCAGTTGCTGCGCTGGCCCATCTCGTCGAGGCGCTGGAGGTGCGACATGCAACGCAGCATGATCTCTTCGTCGAGGCATAGCTGCACGCCGATCTCTTCCATATCCTCGCGCAGCTGATCGAGCTCCGCAGCGATCTTGATCCGCAGATCTTCAAGCATGATCAAGGGCGAGCAGGTGACGCCGTTGGAAAGGGGACAAGGCTCAGGCTGCAAGATCCCGCTCCTCACACCGGGCAAGTATGGCCTTTGCAAGCTCAGGAAGGGAAAGCTGCGCCTCGACCGCACCCTTGGCGATTGCCGCCGCGGATGCCTCGAACACCATCGCGCTTTCCTTGTCCTGGCACAAGGTGAGGCCGCCCAATTGCTTCACTGCGCCCATACCGGCTGCGCCGTCCGTGCCGGCACCGGAGAGGATTACACCCACCGCCTTGTCCCGTGCGGCTTTCGCCACCGTGGTCAGCAGCAAATCGGCCGAGGGACGCATCCCGTTCACGGGGTCGCGCGCCACGAGGCGGATCGCGCCACCTGGCCAGCGATCGACAAGGCCATGCTTGTCAGGCGCGGAGAGCACGTAAACGTGCCCCGGCTGGAGCATCATGCCATCCTCGGCGAGCTTGACTTCGGGAGCGATCGCATCATTGAGCCGCGCGGCAAACGGCGCGGCGAGACCTTCCTCCAACTGCTGCAATACAATGGTCGGCGGGCAGTTGGCGGGCCAGTTCGCAAGCAGCTCCATCACGGCGGGGCCGCCGCCGGTGGACGCGCACAGCGCGACGATCGAACCGTTCCACTTGTAAGGCTTGGCGGTATTTAGCGTTTCCTGCGCAGCGACGGCCTTGGCGGCAGCCGCGGCAGCAGCCTCCGGGTCATATTTCTTGACCTTGCTCTTCGCGGCGGTCGCCACCAGCTTGCAGAGCTTGCCGGAAATTTTGGCGAATTCGTCCGGCGTGGCGCGGGTGGGCTTGGGGAAGCAGTCCACCGCGCCCAATTCCAGCGCCTTCAGCGTCACTTCCGCGCCCTTTTGCGTCAGGGTGGACAGCATGACGATGGGCATCGGCTTCGTCGTCATGATTTCCTCGAGGAAATCGATGCCGTTCATGCCGGGCATTTCGATGTCGAGCGTCACGACGTCAGGACGCATGTCCTCGATCATCTCGCGCGCTTCGTCTGCGTTTGCCGCCGCGCCGATCACGATGAGGTCGCTCGAACGCTCAAGCGCGCTGGAGAAGAGCGCGCGCATCGTGATGGAGTCGTCGACAACCAAAACCTTGATAGCAGACATTATGTTCTTACCTTCCCCACTTCCAATGTGTTTCGGTTCTCATCGGCGTTCATTCTCTGTGGCTCGTGTCAGGCAGCTTCGGGCAGTTCCGCGTCGGTGGTAAGGCCCGGTAGATCGAGCACCATCACCATGCGGTCATCCAGCGCGACCAGACCTTCAAGGTAGGGCACAACTGCATCGGAGCCGGTGGATGGCGGCGGCTGGATATCCTCTTCCTGCGTCGTCACGATGTCGCTCACCGCATCGACGATCAGGCCGCGCAACTGCCCGCCAATCTGCGCCACGATTATGACATGGCGATCGGTCGGCGAAGTCGCTTCCCAGCCCAGCCGCGCCGCGAGGTCGATGACCGGCAGCACGGTGCCGCGCAGGTTGACGACGCCGGCCACATAATGCGGCACATGCGGCAGGCGCGTGGTCGGCGACCAGGCGCGAATTTCGCGGATGGCCATGATATCCAGGCCGAAGCTCTGGGCGCCGAGGTGAAAGGTGATCAGTTGTCGTGCCATGATTTCCTCCTGTCCCCCCTAGAGACTCAATGCGTTACCCGGCGGAGGGCGGTATCCAGCTTCTCCGCGTCGAACGGCTTGACGATCCAGCCGGTCGCGCCTGCAGAGCGGGCGCGCGCCTTTTTCTCGTCGGAGCTTTCCGTGGACAGCACGAGGATCGGGCAATCGCGGAACCGCGACTGACCGCGCAGCGCCTCGATGAGGCCGAAGCCGTCCATCCGCGGCATATTGATGTCCGTGACGATCACATCGATCTCGCTGCCATTATCGGCCAGCCACTCCAGCGCGGCGACGCCGTCCTCTGCCTGCGAGACCTGATAGCCGCGCGAGGAGAGGGCGGACCGCAACAGAGCGCGCATACTTGCGCTGTCGTCCACGGTCAGAACACGAATAGTATCAGACATAGAACAGGCCTTCTCTTCCTTCAAAACAGTTCCAGATCGCCACCACGTGCGGCGCGCTGGGCAATGGGTTTGGCGGCAGGCGCCGCCATTTTCTCGACATGGCGGCACCGGGTCCGTCCCAGCACCGGGTCGAAATCGACACGGCGGGCAGATTCGCCGCCAACAGCATGACACACGACCGGAATGCCTTCCTCCACCAGGAAGTTCAGCGCAAAGCGCGCATTCGCATCGCCGATCCGGGTCATCCCCGCATGCATGTTCCCTCCGCCATAAACGTGCGCCTTCATGCGGGACTTTACCCCGCCACGTGTCATCATCTGGTTAATAAGAAGCTCCATCAGAAAAATTCCGTAATTCTGATCGGCAATCGTGCCGCTGTTGGGGCTGGGCTCGGCGAGCAGGAAATGGTTCATGCCGCCCACGCGCGCGATGGGGTCGTAAAGGCAGCAGGCGATGCAGCTGCCAAGCACAGTCGTCAGGATTTCCGCCGCGCCGGTGCCGACATAGACCTGCCCCTGCATCACCGTAATGCGGGTAGGGCTGCCTATCGAGAGTTCGGGATCATGACGCATCGCTTACAACCCCGCCGCCGAAAGCGCCCGCTCCGCGATACGCGGCAATGGCAGGATATTCTCGGCGGCGCCAAGGTCCGCCGCAGCGCGGGGCATGCCGTAGACAGTGCTGGTCGCCTCGTCCTGCGCAATGGTGCGCCCACCCGAGCGGCGTATCTCCAGCAACCCGCGTGCGCCGTCCTGACCCATGCCGGTCAGCAATATGCCGATTGCCGCCGGGCCGAGCCGCTGGGCGACAGACTCGAACATAATGTCGATGCTGGGGCGATGGCCGGACATTTTTTCACCCGGCATCATCTTGCCGATGATGGTGTCGACGCCGCCGATCGCGGCATGCTTGTCGTTGCCCGGCGCGATATAAATGGTGCCCGGTTTCAGGACTTCGCCCGATTCCAGCAGCTTTACGGTCGCCTGACACCGCTTGTCTAGGCGCTCGGCCATCGCGGGTGCGAACGCCGCGCTGATGTGCTGGACGATGAGGGTTGGTGGGCAGGTCTGCGGGAAGGCGGGCAGCAGGTTGTGCAGCGCCTCGACACCGCCGGTCGATGCGCCGATCGCGATGAGCTTGGTGACGGACGGGCCGGAGCGCGACGCGACGATAGTCTGGTGCGCCACCGGGCTGACCGGTGCGGCCGGCTTTGTGGGAACGCGAACGAAGCGCACGCGCGCGGCGTCGCGCACCATTCGGGCAAGCGTTCCGCCGTCATGCTCAAGCAGCGCATTGACCGAGCCGTCGGGCTTGGCGTAGCAATCG
>CAZLTO010000075.1:0-6299 GCA_964562475.1 uncultured Sphingobium sp.
TGCAGCCTTCGAGATAGGAGACGTAGGCGCCCTTGTCGGCGATGATCAGCGTGCGTTCGAACTGGCCAGTATTCTCGGCATTGATGCGGAAATAGGTCGACAGCTCCATCGGGCAGCGCACGCCCTCAGGAATGTAGACGAAGGTGCCGTCGGAGAAGACTGCGCAGTTCAAGGCGGCGAAGTAGTTGTCGTGCATCGGCACGACCTTGCCCAGCCACTTCTTCACCAGCTCCGGGTACTCGCGGATCGCCTCGCTGATCGAGCGGAAGATGACGCCGGCGGCTTCGAGCTCGGCGCGGAAAGTGGTGGCGACGCTGACGCTGTCGAACACCGCGTCGACCGCGACCTTTCGCGAGCCTTCGACGCCGGCGAGGACCTTCTGTTCCTCGATCGGGATGCCGAGCTTCTCATAGACGCGCAGGATCTCGGGATCGACCTCGTCGAGCGAGCCGAGCTTCGGTTTGGCCTTGGGCTCGGCGTAATAATAGGCGTCCTGATAGTCGATCGGCGGGATCGACAGCTTGGCCCAGTCGGGCGGGGTCATCGTCAGCCAGTGGCGATAGGCCTTGAGGCGCCAGTCGAGCATCCATTCCGGCTCGTTCTTCTTCGCCGAGATGAAGCGGACGGTATCCTCGGACAAGCCCTTGGGGCCATATTCCTGCTCGATGTCGGATGACCAGCCATGCTCATAATCCGCGACGCGGGCGGCGGCGGCGTGGGCGGCGGCGTCTTTAACGGGCGTATCGGTCATGCGCGCACCTCCGCAGACAGGCTGGCCAGCGTTACCCCGCCCAGCGCGCCGCGAACGGCGGTGTTGACCGCGCTCCAGTGCGGCTGGACAGTGCAACTACCCTCAAGCCCGCAATCATGCCGCCCGCGCTCCACACAGCTTGTCATCGCAATCGGCCCTTCGACCGCCTCGATAATGTCGGCAAGGCTGATCGCGGCGGCGGGGCGGGAAAGCTTGATGCCGCCCCCCTGCCCGCGCACCGATTTCAGCAGACCCGCACGGGTGAGCAGGCTCACCAGCTTCTGCGCCGTGGGCAGCGGAATGCCGGTCTCGGCGGCAAGCTCTGTCGCGCTGGTGCGCACGCCGCCGCAATGGCGCGCAGCCGCACCCATCATTACAACAGCATAATCGGCAAGGCTCGAAAGCCGCATTGCCAGCACTCCCACCTATCGGCCCAATCAAATCAGACTGATTCGTTCCGATTAGGCATGTGGTCACTTGAGCCGCATAAATCAAGGAGAAGTGCGGAGGTCCGCCGCAGATTCTCAGCTGATGCGATTGAGCTTCATCAGGCCGGTGAGCGCGCGTCGCTGGACCGTCAGCCGCGCCACCGCAGTCGGATCATGCAGCAGCTGGTGCGGCGTATGACCAAGGAACTGCTTGATTTCGCGGATGAAGTGGGACTGGTCGTAGAAATTGCCCTCGTCGCACAGCTCCATCCAGTTTTTGCGGTCGATCACGATCTGCGAGGCACAACGCAGCGCCCGGTATTTGCGCGCGAGCAGCTTGGGCGGGGCACCATAGAGCTTATTGGTGTAGCGGGCGAGCTGGCGCGCGGAAAGGCCGGTCTTCGCGACGATATCCTCGATCTGCGGCGAATCCGCATCGCCCAGCCATTCGTCGATGGCAGTCACCAGATCCACCATCTGCTGGCTTGGCGGCTTGAGTTGCGCCTCAAGAAAGGTCCAGATGCTCTCCGCCGCCTGATCGCAATCCGGCGTGGCGCGCAGCAATTTGAGCTGTCGCCCATAATGCTCCCCGCCCTTGATGATGACATCGCATAGTCCATCCGCACAGTCCTGCGCGTCGGGGCAGCCCAGCGCATGCCACCCCAAAGGCAGCACGGAGATGCCGAAAACTTCCGCCGTGCCTTTGAGGTAGAATCGGGTTGCGCCCATGGTCGGGCCGACCATGCACACTTCCGGCGTCGGCAATATCGTTCCGTTATGAAACTCGTATTCACCACTGCCCGACAGCATGAACCGCAACTGCGGCATGTCGGCGCGGGTCATATCCTGATAATCGGCTACGTGCGTGATGAAGAGATAGATCGAACCGAAATAATACCGAAGCCTTTCCGGCGGCTCCCAATATCGAAGCTCGACCGGGGTCTGAATATCTCTACCAGGGAAGACCTGATCCATATATGATTGTTGCCCCCGAACGCCCCCTGTCAAGCATTTGACTTACTGGGCTTCAACTTGGGCAAAGTCAAAGCCATTGGCAAGTATCTTGAGACAACTCACATGAAGAAAAAATGCCCGGCAGCATTTGGCTGCCAGGCATAAGGTATAAAGGTCTCCCAGCGGATAGCCAGAGAGCCCTTCGGGTCGCAAGAACTGTTTATACCAAGTGCGAGGTCCATACTTGTATAAATTGGTCACCTTGCGAACAACTCGCAAAAAACATTCCGAGCCCGACAGCTTTGAAATCATTTGCCAAGACCGCCAATGCACCATCAAGGCTTTGACGGCTTTAGGCAGGGCTGGCATAGCGGGCAGCCATGCTTTACCGTCTCTTCAGCCCGCTTATTTTCCTCCTGGACCCTGAAACAGCGCACTATTTGGCGCTTCTGGGCATCAGGGCCACCGCCTCGGGCGCATGCAAGCCAGCGGACCCCGAGCTGTCACTGACCGTAGCGGGGATCGAATTTCCCAACCCGGTGGGACTCGCCGCCGGCTTCGATAAAGATGGCAAAGTGGCGCATTTAATGCACCATTTTGGATTTGGTTTTGCAGAGCTGGGCACCCTTACGCCCCTGCCTCAGAGCGGAAATCCGAGACCGCGCCTGTTCCGCCTTACCGAAGACCGCGCCGTCATCAACCGCATGGGCTTCAACAATGAAGGGCAGATGGAAGCGATCGAGCGCTTGGCGCACATGCCGCGCGAGGGCCGCGTGATCGGTATCAACATCGGCGCGAACAAGGATGCGGCGGACCGCATTGCCGATTATGTAACTGGCGTCAGACAGATGGCACCGTTCGCGGACTATCTCACCGTCAACATCTCCTCGCCCAACACGCCCGGCCTGCGCGCGCTACAGGGGCGCGGCCGGCGGGAGGACCGACTGGGGGCGGGGATGGGGGGGCGGGGAAAGCAAGGCCCGCCCATATTCCCCAAGGTGGCGCCCAATCTCGAACCGACGGACACCGAGGACATTGTCGCCAGCGTGGTCGATCATAGGGTCGATGCGCTGATCGTCTCCAACACCACGATCAGCCGCCCGCCGTTACACTCTAGCCATGCCAATGAAGCCGGCGGCCTCTCCGGCGCGCCTTTGCATGATCTCGCCTTGCAGCGGTTGCGCGATTTCCGGGCCGCGCTCGGCGCTTCCGTCCCATTGATCGGTGTCGGCGGCATCGAAAACGCACAGCAAGCCTATGCCCGCATCCGCGCGGGAGCGTCGCTGATCCAGATCTACAGCGCGATGGTCTATGAAGGCCCCTATCTTGCTGCACGGATCAACAAAGGCTTGAAGGCGTTGCTACAGCGCGATGGCTTCACCCATATTTCTCAGGCGATCGGCATCGATGCCGCATAGAAACCCCATCGGGCGCTGGCTGCTGGCCTTGTTGGCGCTACTCGTCTTCTCGACGCAGGCGCTGGCGGCAGGAACCGTCTCCTCCGCAGATCCACGCGCATCGGAAGCGGGCATGGAGATGCTGCGCAAGGGCGGCACCGCGACCGACGCAGCGCTCGCCATGCTGCTGGCGCTCACCGTGATCGAGCCGCAATCGAGCGGCATCGGCGGTGGCGGATTTCTGGTGCATCATGACGGCAAGCGCAGTCTTGTAAGCACGATCGACGGGCGAGAAACCGCGCCCCGCTCAACCACTCCCGCGCTGTTCCTCGGTGCCAACGGACAACCTCTACCCTTGTGGGAAGCATTTCCCGGCGGAAAGTCGGTCGGCGTGCCAGGCAATGTCGCGCTGATGAAAAAGGCGCACCGAAAATGGGGTAAGCTGCCTTGGGCCGATCTATTTACCCCCGCGATCCGGCTGGCGCGGGACGGCTTCACCGTCTCGAAGCCGCTTGCCGCCGCGCTCACAGGCGCCGCGCCTCTGTGGGCGGACTTCCCGCAGGCGCGCAGCATCTACTGGATTGACGGACGGCCCGCACAGGAGGGTGAAACCCTGCGCAACCCCGCGCTGGCGGACTTCCTCGAAACGCTGGCACGATCCGGCGCGGATGCATTCTACAAAGGCGATAATGCGGCTGGGATCAGCGCCGCCGTCGCCTCCGCCCCCCGCAACCCGACCCGGCTCACCGCCGCCGATCTCGCCTCCTATCGCGCCAAAGCCCGCCCGGCGGTCTGCGGGCATTATCGCAGCTACAAGATTTGCGGCATGGGACCGCCCTCCTCAGGCGCAACGACCGTGCTGCAAATCCTCGGTCTGCTCGAGCGCTTCGATATGAAGGCGCTGGGCGCGAACAACCCGCATAGCTGGCACCTCATCGGCGAGGCGATGCAACTCGCTTATGCCGACCGCGCGCTCTACCTGGGCGACAGCGATTATGTGCGCGTGCCCGTGGCTGGCCTGATCGACCCGGCCTATCTGCGCCGCCGCTCCGCGCTGATCCAGCCGGACAGGGCGCTCCGGGCCTATGAGGCGGGGGTTCCGACAGGAGCACGCCCCCGCACCCCCGTCAAGGCACAGGAAACTCCCGGCACCACCCATTTCATCGCCATCGACGACGCGGGCGACATCGCCTCTTTGACCTCCACCGTCGAAGGGCCGTTTGGCAGCCAGCTCATCGCGAACGGCTTCTTCCTCAACAACGCGCTGACCGATTTCGACTTTGCGCCCGAAAAGAACGGCGCGCCGGTCGCCAACCGCGTCGAACCGGGCAAGCGCCCGCGCTCGTCCATGTCGCCCACCATCGTCTATGATGCCAGGGGCAAGCCCATATTCGTCGTCGGCGCGGCGGGCGGCGCGACCATCATCATGCAGGTGGCGAAGGCGCTGATCGCGCATCTCGACTGGGGCATGAGCGCGCGGGACAGCATCGGGCTGGGGCTGATCTTCTTCAACAAGGACGGCCTCACCCTCGAACCCGACACCGCGCTGGAAGCTATGAAACCGGCGCTCGAAAGCATGGGCCATCATGTCGGAGTGCTCACCGCCAAGCTCAAGGCCAACGCGGCGGAACGCCTGCCCGATGGCGCTTGGCAAGGCGCCGCCGATCCGCGCAGCGTGGGGGTGGCCCTTACGGAATGAGCGGGTTATAGACGTCGCAACTATATCCCGGAGAATGGATGCGGACGTTCGAGCATTTCCCCAATCTTGTCGCCATGTTCTTCACCCGCGCCGCGGAGAAGGGCGACAAGCCGTTCCTCTGGCGCAAGGAGAGCGGCCAATGGCAGTGCCTTAGCTGGGCCGAAGCGGCGCGGCAGGTAGCGACGCTTGCGGCAGCTCTGCGCGCGGAAGGCATCAAGCCCGGCGAGCGGGTTATGATCGTCAGCGAAAACCGCCCGGAATTCTGCATCGCGGATCTTGGCATAATGGCGGCGGGCGCGGTGAGCGTCCCCACCTACACCACCAACACCACGCGCGACCACGATCATATCCTCAACGACAGCGGCGCGAGTGCGGTGATCGTCTCCACCGCCAAGCTCGCCAAGCCCTTATTGCCCGCCGTGATCCATTCCAACGCCGTGCGGCTGGTGATCGGCGTGGAGCCCTTGAAGATTGCGCAGGCCAGCACCTTCGCGCTGAAGCAATGGGACGAGCTGCTGGACCAACATGCCGACGATCCGGCGGCAGACCCCAAAACCTGCGCCGCCGCGCTTACCGCCAAGCGCAGCGACCTCGCCTGCCTCATCTACACCAGCGGCACCGGCGGCGCCCCGCGCGGGGTGCAGCAGCATCACGGCGCGATCTTGCTCAACGTCGAGGGATGCGCTGATGTGATCGCGGGTGATTTCGGCTGGGACGACGAGATATTCCTCTCCTTCCTCCCCCTCTCCCACGCCTATGAGCATAGCGGTGGGCAGTTCCTCCCCATCGGCCTCGGCGGCCATATCTATTATGCCGAAGGGCTGGACAAGCTCGCCGCCAATATTGAGGAAGTGCGCCCCACGATCATGGTCGTTGTGCCGCGGCTGTTTGAGGTGCTCCGCACCCGCGTGCTGAAGGCGATCGAGAAGCAGGGCCGTGTGCCGATGCTGCTGCTGGAACAGGCGCTGCGGCTCGATGCCAAAAAACAGGCGGGCAAGCGGGCCGCGCTGTGGGATCTGCCGATCCGCCTCCTCATCAATCACACGATCAGGCCCAAGGTGCAGGCGCGT
>CAZLTO010000076.1:0-6258 GCA_964562475.1 uncultured Sphingobium sp.
GGTCGGCAGCAGCGCGAATCCGCCGGGAACGACGTTGCGTTCCTTCTCGATGATCTTGGCGACGATCTCCGGCGTGATCGGCTCGATATAGGTCGCGTCCGCCAGCTCCGGGTCGGTCATGATCGTCGCCGGGTTGGAGTTGACGAGGACGATACGATAGCCCTCCTCCTTCAAGGCTTTCACCGCCTGCGTGCCCGAATAATCGAACTCGCACGCCTGACCGATAATGATCGGCCCCGCGCCAATGATGAGGATGGAGGAGATGTCAGTTCTTTTGGGCATTGAGCTTTTCGCTATCATTGATTACATTGATTGCATTGCAATCATAAGGTGTTGAACCGTGGGTGCTATCACGATCCGGAAAATTGATGATGCGCTGAAACAGGCGATGCGCGAAGAAGCTGCCGCCAAGGGCCGCTCTGTCGAGGCAGAAGTGCGCGATCTGCTGGAGCGCACCTATAGCAGAAAGCACGGCGATGGACGCAGACCGGGGGAAAACCGGATTGAATATCTGATCCGTATCGCCCCGGACATGACAGGCTTTGACCTGCCCGAACGCCAGCCCATTCGGGAGCCGCGCTTTCCGTGATCCTCGTGGATTCCAACGTCTGGCGGCAGATTGAAAATCCAGGCGGCCACCCTGCTGTGCAAGGATGGTTGAGCGACCATGAAGTAAAGCTGGCGCTGTCAGCAATCGTCCTGGCTGAAATGTGTTTCGGGGTGGAGTTGATGCCCGACGGAAAGCGGAAAGCTGATATTGCCCAATGGCTTGAGCAGTTGCGCCACGCTTTTGCGGATTCGATCGTGCCATTTGATGAAAATTGCGCCATGGCATACGGCAAGATTGCCGCCGCAGAGAAGAAGGCTGGCCGCAATCCTTCCACCATCGACGTTCAACTAGCCGCACAGGCGATGGTCCATGACGCAGCGATAGCGACACGCAATGTGAAAGATTTTGAGGGGCTGAATATCGAGCTGATAAACCCGTGGGAAGCCTGACGCCACGACGCTTCGCCATCGGCCCCGCGCCAATGAGAGGCAAGGAGGAGATGTCAGTTCTTTTGGGCATTATTTAATCATCTGTCCAATTTGAAGTGCCACTGCGAGAGGCGCTGCAATCGCTGCAATAATCATCAATATTTCTTTGATGATCTCCCAAGGCGGTTGAGGTGCATCAGCCATTAGAAGGGCCGCAGCAACTAGGGCACCAGCCTGTGCTTTTTGCTCCTGATCGAGCGGCATTTCGTTAAGGGTCTTATTAAGTTCATTCATTCGCTCGACGATACGCAGCCGCTTTTGCTCTGTAACTTCATATCGCGGGGCTTCGCCGGTCCATGTAGAACTATCGACCGTTATCACAGGACTCGATGAACCTTCCTCCGCGAAGTATCCTTCCTCGGCATACCCGTCTTCAACATACTTCTTGGAGTCTGACTCGCTCACCCCAATCCCCCCACAAACTTCTCGAACAGGTAGAAGCTGTCCTGCGGCGCGCCATACCCTCTCCCCTTTGCGGGAGAGGGTCGATGCGATAGCATCGGGGTGAGGGGGAACGGGCGGCCATGACGGAACGGCATCTGACGGCTAACGCGCGGCGGCTTCGTCGCGACGCCACCAATGCGGAGGCGCTGCTGTGGTCGCGGTTGCGCAATCGGCAACTCAACGGCGCGAAGTTCCGGCGGCAGGTTCCCATCGGCGCTTATATTGCCGATTTTCTCTGCGCCGGGGCGCGGCTGATTGTCGAGCTGGATGGCGGGCAACACAGCGTCGAAACCGACGCGGCGCGCACAGCGTTTCTCGAGAAGGCAGGCTTCCGGGTCATCCGTTTCTGGAACCATGATGTGCTGGGCAATATCGACGGCGTGCTGGAGACGATCGCCGCGCGCCTGCCCCCTCACCCGGCGCGCTAACGCGCGCCACCCTCTCCCACGGAGGGGAGAGGGTGGGCTAGTGCGACCCTGCCTCACCGCAATCCCCCCACAAACTTCTCGAACAGGTAGAAGCTGTCCTGCGGGCCGGGGCTGGCCTCCGGGTGATATTGCACGCCAAAGGCATTGCGATCGGTGAAGGCGATGCCGCAGTTGGAGCCGTCGAACAGGCTCACATGCGTTTCCTTCACGTTGTTGGGTAGGCTCGCCGCATCGACCGCGAAGCCGTGGTTCATGCTGGTGATTTCCACCACCCCGCGCTCCAGATGCTTGACCGGGTGGTTCGCGCCGCGATGGCCCTGATGCATCTTGATCGTCTTCGCGCCCGCGGCGAGCGCCAGCATCTGGTGGCCAAGGCAAATCCCGAAGATCGGCATGTCGGCATCCAGCAGCTTGCGGATCACCGGCACGGCATAGTCCCCCGTCGCCGCCGGATCGCCGGGTCCGTTGGAGAGGAACACGCCTTGGGGAGCCAGCGCCATGATGTCGTCATAGCTCGCATTGGCGGGGAGCACCGTCACCCGCGCGCCTGCCTGCACAAGGCTGCGGAAGATATTGTCCTTCGCGCCGAAGTCCAAGGCCACGACATGCGGCTTCTTAAGCCCCTCCCCCTCGGGGGAGGGGTTTGGGGTGGGGCTGGATGATTGCCCACCCCCGGCCCCTCCCGCAGGCGGGAGGGGAGAGGAGGTTGCATATCCCTGCCCCAATTTCCACACGCCGCCAGTCCACGCGCGCGCCGGGCCGGTCACGTCCTTGGCGAGGTCCATGCCCACCAGCCCCGGCCAGCGCTGCGCCTTCTCGTGCAGCGCCTTAAGGTCGAACGTGCCCTTGGGATCGTGCGCGATCACCGCATTGGGCGCGCCCTGCATCCTGATCCGCCGGGTGAGCGCCCGCGTATCAATGCCCGAAATGCCGATCCGCCCCTGCGCCTTCATCCATGCGTCAAAGGGCTGCACATTGCGGAAGTTCGACGGCGCGGTCACGTCCTCGCGCACGATGCAGCCGAGCGCGGCTGCGCGGTCCCGCTCCACATCCTCCGGGTTGGTGCCGACATTGCCGATATGCGGAAAGGTGAAGGTAATGATCTGCCCGGCGTAGCTCGGGTCGGTCATGATCTCCTGATAGCCGGTGATCGCGGTGTTGAAGCACACCTCGCCCACCGCATCGCCTTCCGCGCCAAAGCCCCGACCGAACACGCAGGTGCCATCCGCCAATACCAATATCCCGGTCGCTCCTTTAGGCGTGATAGGGTATTTGGCGGTAGCCATGGTCGGTCATTCCTTGCTTTTGCTTTTGTGGCCGCGCCGCGCTTCTGTCTCAAGAAACGCAGGCTAAACGGCCGGGTCACTATGCCTTTGGCGTAGCGCGGTCAATGACTGTTAAAAAATGATTCTGCCGTTATATGTGGTCCTTTATTCCAGCACCGATAAGAGGATTCGCACCGTCATGATCCGTGACGCACTGAAAGCCGCGCAAATCGAAGCCATGAAGGCCGGAGACAAGGAGCGCCTCGCCGCCGTCCGCCTGATTCTGGCGAAACTCAAGGATCGCGATATCGAGCTGCGCACCGCATCCCAGTTGCCGGAGGACGATGCGATTGTCGTCGATGTGCTGCAAAAAATGGTGAAGCAGCGCCGCGAATCGATTGCGCTCTATGAGCAGGGCGGCCGCGCCGAACTCGCCGCGAAGGAGCAGGCGGAGGTGGATGTCATCGAGACCTTCCTGCCGAGCCAGATGAGCGAGGACGAAACCCGCGCCGCGATCGAGGCGATCAAGGCCGAGACCGGCGCGGCCTCGGTCAAGGATATGGGCAAGGTTATGGCCCTGCTGAAAGAGCGCCACGGCACCCGGCTCGACATGAGCAAGGCGTCGGGGCTGGTGAAAGCCGCGCTGGGATAATTTTATCCCCAGATTTCGGTGCAAATAGTCGTTTGAATCTCCCCCGACTCGCGCTACTGTGAGTATAATAAGGCATGTCGCTATCGCCCCAGTTTTTAGACGAGTTGCGCGCGCGAACCACGCTCTCCACCCTTATAGGCAAGAGCGTGAAGGTGACGAAGGCGGGGCGCGAATATAAGGCGTGCTGCCCGTTCCATAACGAAAAGACGCCCAGCTTCACGATCAACGACGAAAAGGGCTTTTACCACTGCTTCGGCTGCAGCGCGCATGGCGACGCGATCCGCTGGATGACCGATCATCGCGGGCTGCCGTTCATGGACGCGGTGAAGGAACTCGCGGACGCTGCGGGCATGGACGTTCCCGCGCCCGATCCCCGCGCCGCCAGACAGGCCGAGGCCACGCGCGGGCTGCATGACGCAATGGCCGCCGCGCAGGACTGGTTCGAGGGCCAGCTCGGCGGGCTCGATGGCGCGGAGGCGCGGGCCTATCTCGAAAAGCGCGACATATCGGACGCGACCCGACGCGCCTTCGGTTTCGGTTTCGCGCCGGACAGCCGGGGCAAATTGAAGACGGCGCTCAGGGATTTCCCGGAAGCGCTGCTGATCGAGGCCGGGCTGCTGATCCAGCCCGAAGATCGCACCCGCGAACCCTATGACCGCTTTCGAGGCCGCCTGATGATCCCGATCCGCGACGCGCGCGGACGGGTGATCGCCTTTGGTGGCCGGATCATCGGCCAGGGCGAGCCGAAATATCTGAACTCTCCTGACACGCCGCTGTTCGACAAGGGCCGCACGCTCTATAATATCGACAAGGCGCTCGCCGCGTCCCGCTCTGCCGGGCGTGTGATCGTTGTCGAGGGCTATATGGATGTGATCGCGCTCGCTCAGGCGGGGATAAACGAGTGCGTCGCGCCGCTCGGCACCGCATTGACCGAGCATCAGATCGAGCGGCTGTGGAAAATGGCCGATGTGCCGATCCTCTGCTTCGATGGCGACAATGCCGGGCAAAAGGCTGCGGATCGGGCGGCCCTGCGCGCCCTGCCCCTGCTTGCACCGGGCCGTTCGCTCAGTTTCGTGACGCTTCCGCAAGGCATGGACCCGGACGATCTCGTGAAGGCCAGGGGCGCGGCAGGGTTCGAAGCCTGCCTCTCCTCCGCCGTGCCGATGGTCGAGCGCCTGTGGCAGCATGAGCACTCCGCGGCCCCCGCCGCCACGCCCGAAGCCCGCGCCGGTCTGCAACAGCGCCTTGCCGAGCACGCATCAACCATCGCCAACGATCTCGTGCGTCGCGAATATGAGCGCAGTTTCAAGGACCGCTTCTGGTCGGAATTCGGCTGGAAGAAACAGGAGCGCACCGCCGTTCGCGGTTTCATCAACCGCTCGCGCGAGGAAATCCGCAATGGCGACCTCAGCAATATGGCTGCGCGCATCGAACGGATGGTCAAGCGCGCGATCCTGCTCGGCCTGTCGCGCTACCCATCCCTGCTTTACAGCCACCGCGAACAGATTAGCGCGCTCCTCATGCCGACCCAGACGCTGAAGGCATGGGTCGGCCTGTTGATTCAGGCATCATTTGAGCGCGCCAACCTTGAATCAAGCCTCATCGACTCCATATTGCAGGATACCTCCCTGCCCGAAATGGAGCGGCGCGATATTGCCTATGATCTCGGCTTTTCGTTCTTCCGGGCGGATAGTGACAAGGAACTGGCCGAAAATGATCTGGGCGAGGTCATCAACATTCTGCTGTTCGAGCAGGAATTCGAGCCAAAGCTTGAACGATTGAAGGCCAGCCTCTATGCGCGGGGCGAAATTGCGGAATTGGACGAGGCCAGTTGGCAGGAACATCTCGCTCTCCTTACGCTCAAACGTCAGAATGACGAACGGCTGAGAGAGCTCAAGGCGAATATCGAGGAACAGTTGATGGCCGCATGACGGCCCTCGAACGGCAAGACGAACTTATTAGGGCGAACGAATGGCGAGCAAGGCAAACAAGGGTCAGGGCGAAGAGATCGAAAGCGGCGATGCGCCGCTGCTCGATCTCAATGAGGCGTCGGTCAAGAAGCTGATCGCGCGCGCGACCAAGCGTGGCTACATCACCTATGACGAGCTGAACAACGCGCTGCCGCAGGACCAGATGAGTTCCGAGCAGATCGAAGACGTGATGTCGGCGTTGAATGACATGGGCGTCAATATTGTCGAGAACGAGGAAGTCGGCGAGGAAGGCGAAGACCAGCGCGAGGACGAGGTCGAGGCGATCGACGCGTCTGGTGAGGATAGCGGTGACGATGGCGAAATGCTCGTCACCGAGAAAAAGAAGGAAACCGTAGACCGCACCGATGACCCTGTGCGCATGTATCTGCGCGAGATGGGCGCGGTGGAGCTGCTCTCCCGCGAAGGCGAGATCGCCATCGCCAAGCGCATCGAGGCCGGCC
>CAZLTO010000077.1:0-6155 GCA_964562475.1 uncultured Sphingobium sp.
CAAACACCAGCAATATGCCCGAAATTACGGCAATGATAAAATTGTTGATGAGTTCCTTTTGCCACTTCGCATCGCCAATATCGATCTTGCGCACGCCTTGGGGCAGGTCCACCATGATGGGAAGCGCATCTATTTTCTTCGTGGCGTCGCTGGTGACGACACCCGGTGCAAGGTCAGCACCGATCGTGACGCGGCGCACCTGATTATAGCGCCGGATTTCGGTCGGCCCCGCGCCGAAGCTGATATCGGCCACGAGCTTCAACGGCACCGAGCCGCCATTGGCCGTTGGCACGGGCATGTTCTGGATCGACGCGATATCTTGTCGCGCATCCTCCTCCATCGAGACACGGATCGGCACCTGACGATCGGAAAGCGAGAATTTCGCGCTGTTCTGATCGATATCGCCCAATGTCGCCACGCGCACCGCCTGGCTCAGGGCCACGGTCGTAACGCCGAGATCGGCGGCAAGATCCATGCGAGGCTTGATGATGATCTCCGGGCGCTTGATGTCGCCGTTCATGCGCGGCGCACGGATTTCCTCGATCCCGGACATCTGCTCCACCAGCGTATGCGCAGTCTTTTCCAGAAGCTCGGGGTCGTCTCCGCCCAGCATGATGGTGATGTCGCGTCCGCTCGAAGGGCCGCCCCCCTGATCCTGAGCCTGGAAATACACCCGGGCATCGGATACGCGCGCCAGCACCGGGGCAGTTCGCCGCTCCCAGTCGACGCTGCTGGTCGGCCGGTCCTTGCGCAGTGTGAGATAAATATCCGCGCTGGTGGTCTGGATATTGCTGAACGCGGTTTCGACGACCTCCTTGTCGCGCATCAGCGTACTGGCGACACGCTCCGTAACGCGGGTCGCCTGCTCCAGCGTGGTGCCCGGCACCAGCTCGATCTTGACATGGCTATAGTCGACATTGAGGGTCGGCTGAAACGTGAAGGGCAGCGTATAGAAAGCGAGCACTGTCGCTGCAAGCGCGCCGCCGCCGCCCAGCAACACGACCTTGTAGCGATGTTCAAGCGACCATTTGAGCAGTTGCATATAATGGTCCATCAGCCAGCCCTCGCCGTGCACCTCCTTGCCATGCGCCTCAAGGAAATAGGCGGCGACCATGGGCGTGATCATGCGCGCTACCGCAAGGCTCAGCAACACCGCGACAACGACAGTCATGCCGAACTGGATGAAGAACTGGCCGGAAATGCCCGGCATCAACGCCACGGGCAGGAATACCGCGACGATCGACATGGTTGTCGCCAGCACGGCAAGGCCAATCTCGTCCGCAGCGTCGATCGAGGCCTGATAGGCGGATTTGCCCATGCGCATGTGCCGCACGATATTCTCGATCTCGACAATCGCGTCATCGACCAGCACGCCAGCAACCAGGCTGAGCGCCAGTAGCGACAGGCTGTTGAGCGTAAAGCCCATCAGATCCATCAGCCAGAAGGCCGGGATCGCCGAGAGCGGGATCGCAAGCGCGGAAATGAAGGTCGCCCGCCAGTCGCGCAGGAACAAAAACACGATGATGACCGCAAGCACAGCGCCTTCCACCATCGCGATCATCGCGCTGTGATACTGGCCCTTGGTGTAATCGACCGTCGTAAACAGCTCCTTGAACCGGACGCCGGGATGCTCCTTGGCGATCGCCGCCATTTCCTTCTTCGCAGCGTCATATACGGAGACGTCGGAAGACCCCTTGGATTTTTCGAGCTGGATGCTCGTCACCTGCTTGCCGTTCATCAACGCCAGGGACCGTTGTTCGGCATACATGTCCTTGACGTCAGCCAGCTCATTCAGCCGCACGGTGCGGCCATTGCCGATCTGTATCTGCGTCTGGCCCAGCGCGAATGCAGTGCTCGCATTACCCAGCACGCGCACGGATTGTTCCGCGCCGGCAATCTCGGCGCGCCCGCCAGCCGCGTTGATGTTGGTCGATCGCAACTGCTGGTTGATCTGTGAGGCGCTGACGCCATAAGCCTGCAGCCTGTCAGGCTTCAGGATCACGCGGATTTCGCGGTCCACGCCGCCGCCGCGGGTTACGGCGGCCATCCCCTCGATACCGAGCAGCCGCTTCGCGACCGTGTTGTCGACAAACCAGGAGAGCTGCTCCAGCGTCATGTCGGTCGCCTCGACGCTCCAGTAGGCGATCGGCCCGCCATCGATATCGATCCGGGTAACCTGCGGCTCCAATATACCGTCGGGCAGATCGCTGCGGATCTGCGAGATCGCGTTGCGCACGTCGTTCATCGCCCGGTCGACCGGCGTGCCGATCACGAACTGGACCATCGTTATGCTGGCGCCTTCGCGGGCATAGGAGATGATCTCGTCGACACCGTTGATGCCGCGCACCGCCGCCTCGACGCGCTGTGTGACCTGCGTCTCCAGCTCGGACGGCGCGGCGCTGGACTGGTTGACCTCAACCCGCACCGCCGGAAAGCTGATATCGGGGTTGTTATTGATGTCCATACGGATGAAGGACACGATGCCCGCCATCAGCAGGCCGGCGAACAGCACGAGCGGCAATACCGGGTTGCGGATGCACCAGCTCGATATGTTGCGGAAGCTCACTTTTTCTGTCCCGGCTGCGCGGCCTTCTCCAGCTTCGGTTCGACCTTCTGACCCGGGCTGAGGAAGCCGCCCGCCAGCGACACGACGCGCTCGCTGCCAGTGAGGCCAGATGCGATGGAAACGCCCGCCGCCGACACCTGCCCTATCTTCACCTCCCGCCGCTCGACAACATTCTTCGCGTTGACGATATAGACATAACTGCCTTTCTCATCATTGAGGATGGCGGACTCGGGCAGGACCGCAGACTGGGCCAGACCACTGACGATCTGGGCCGAGGCAAAGCCGCCGGGGCGGATATCCTTGTGATAGGGGAGCGCGATGCGGGCGATGCCGAGGCGCGTCTGCGGATCGATCACCGGCGAGAGCTGCCAGATATGCCCCTCATAGCTCTGCGCGCCGCCCACCGGCGTCACCCGCGCGGTATCGCCGACCGACAGGCGTGCGAGATCGCCTTCACTGAGCTTCGCCAGCAACTCCATCTCGCCGCCCTTGGCGAGCCGGAACAACACGCCGCTGCCCGCGCCGATCACTTGGCCGGGTTCGACCGAACGGGTGAGCACCAGACCACCGGCAGGCGCACGGATATCGAGCCGGCCAATGCGCGCGCGTTGTTCGTTATATTGCGCCTCGGCGACGCGCACGCGGGCGACCGCTGCATCGCGGGCGGCAGTCCGCCGGTCAATATCCGCCTTGCTGACAAAGCCATTGGCAACAAGCGCGCTGGCGCGATCGAGATCGTTCTGGGCGAGGCGGGCATCGGCGCGCGCGACCTGAATGGCCGCCGCCAGCGAGGCGCCCTGCTGCGCCTGAACCGAACGTTCTACCCGCGCCAGCACCTGACCCGGACGCACCCAGTCTCCAGGCTCAACCAGCACAGCGGAGACCGCGCCGCCTTCGCCCACTACGCCGACCGGCATTTCGCGGCGCGCGGCCAGCGTGCCGGTGCCGTTGAGAGCCATGGACACAGAACTGAGACCGGGCTGGATCACGGTCACGCTTGGGACGAGATTATCGCCGCCCAGGCTGCGGTCATCGGCCGCGCCACGATGAGAAATCCAGTATATCGCCACCAGCACGAGCAAAACCGCCACGCCGATCAGGATAAGGCGCTTGCGCTGCTCTATCCACGCCTGCCCCGCTTCGAGGCTGTCGCCCGTGAATTTGGTCTCGAAATTCATGTCAGCCTTCCCGCGCAGGCACAATGCCCGCTATGACGTCCCTGTCATAGAGTTCTCTTCGGCTGTCCCAAATTGCCCGACACAAACAACAGCCCCGGTTATGATGGTGCCGGTGCAACGATAAATCAAGCCTGAACAGAATTGGAAATTGTGCAGACGCGAAATAAAAAAGCGGGACGGCCTATTGGAGGCCACCCCGCCAGTGACGCTGTGAGATTGCAAGCCGGGTTGTCTGATTTGCAACCCGCTGCCGGTCGCGTGGCAGGATTTACCGTGCAACCCCACGACGCAAAAGGTTTACGATCGCCAGCAATATGATGGCGCCGACCAGCGAGATGATCACACTGCTGATGGAAATGACCTGATTGATCGTGCCGCCGTTGAAGATAAGCCCGCCGATGAAGGCTCCTACGATACCGACGACAATATTGATCAGCACGCCCTGCTGCGCGTCCGTGCGCATGATGAGGCTGGCGAGCCAGCCAACAATACCACCGATGACAAGCCAAATGATGAGTCCCATAAAATCCTCCTTTTATTGCCACGCGCCCCGCGCAACATCGCTATATGGGTATAACCTCCTGTGGCGGTTTCGGTTCCATCACACGATGTGCGGCAGAGACGAGGGCGTGAGGGGATATAAAGAAACCGCCTGCCCCGCAGGGAGCAGACGGTCAGTCGTCGCACATCAGATCATAGGAGGGCCAGGGGCGGGCCGGCTGAGGATTATCGCACTGCCAGCCCTGCTTCCCTGCCCGGAGCGTCAGAAGCGCTGCTGGCGCTCGTAAAGCGATTTATAGTGCTGGATGCGGGTAACGCGCAGGCCCGGCATGCCCGAGCGATCGACCGCGCGCTGCCATCCGGCGAATTCTTCCAGGGTGAGGGAATAGCGCTCGCACGCCTCGTCAACCGAGAGCAGACCACCGTTGACGGCAGCCACCACTTCGGCCTTGCGGCGCACCACCCAGCGGGTCGTTCCCGGGGGGGGGAGCGAGTCCAGCGTCAGCGGTTCCCCGAGCGGGCCAACCACCTGTGCGGGACGTATTTTCTGGTTCTCAATCATTCTCACCTCAATTAACGGCTTGGGGCCTGTTTTTTAACATTCGATAGCGCCTTTCTACGGATCAGCCTTCAACATCGGCTAAAGCGCGTTGGTAAACGCAATCTTCACCTTCTTTTCCCCACCATCAACTGATGCGCGACAGCCGGATTAAAGCTGCCGCCCAAAACAACGGTATCGATCAAACCGTCGCCTTCCGGCATGATGGCACATGCCAGAATGTAGACCGGGTCGGGCCCATGTTCCTGCCCCCGCAGGAAGCCCTCGACGACAGCGCGCCCGCATGAAGCGCGCCGCTGTGCCGCCGCTGCCGTGATGTCCGCCATCGATGCGGCCTGCAAAGGCTGCCGCGCCGATCCTGTCGAACTCAGGGCAAAACTCAAATCCATCCAGCCACATTAGCAATAAATGGATAAGGCTCCGTAAACCGGGCGTTTGGAAGCTGTTAGCCTTCCCTAACGCCATGATGAGGGCGATACGCGCGACAGGATCAGCGTTGATTAAGGGATGCATCCGCCCCGCCGCCGCCCTATATGCCGCCCATGAACTCGCCGCTTGTCCATGCCGATTTCCAGCTCGAAGGGCCGTTTTCCGCGCGAAAGATCGTCGTCGCCATGTCCGGCGGGGTCGATTCGAGCGTGGTCGCGGCCTTGGCGGCGCGCACCGGCGCGGAGGTGATTGGCGTTACGCTCCAGCTCTACGATCATGGCGCGGCGGTGAAACGCGCGGGGAGCTGCTGCGCCGGGCAGGACATCCGCGACGCCCGCGCGGTGGCGGACCGGATCGGCATCGCCCATTATGTGTTCGATTATGAGTCGCGCTTCCGCGACTCGGTGATCGCCGACTTCGCCGACGAATATATGGCGGGCCGCACGCCGATCCACTGCGTCAAATGCAATATGGGCGTGAAGTTCACCGATCTGTTCGCGCTGGCGCGGGATCTGGGCGCGGATTGCCTCGCCACCGGCCATTATGTGCGCTGCGTGGTGGGCGCGGACGGGCGCGCGCAGCTGCATCGCGCGGCGGACCCGGCGCGGGACCAGAGCTATTTCCTGTTCGCCACCACGCAGGACCAGCTCGATTATCTGCGCTTTCCGCTGGGCGGCCTGCCCAAGGGCCAGGTGCGGGAGATCGCGGCGGAGATCGGCCTGCCGGTGGCGATGAAGCCGGACAGCCAGGATATCTGCTTCGTGCCGGATGGCGATTATGCCTCGGTCGTCCGCAAGCTGCGCCCCGACGCGGACGAGGGCGGCGAGATCGTCGATATGGAAGGCCGCGTGCTTGGGCCGCACAAGGGGCTCCGTCATTACACCGGCGGCCAGCCCAAGGGGGTTGAGCCGGGCGGGCTTCC
>CAZLTO010000078.1:0-6155 GCA_964562475.1 uncultured Sphingobium sp.
CGACATCGGCGCTGTCGACCGCCGCCTCGGTCTGGCGGCGCATCCGGCCGGGCAGGCTCTGCGGGTCTTCATCCTCATAGCCCGCCGTGTCGATGATCGTGAAGTGGAGGCCAAGCAGATGTGCTTCACCCTCGCGCCGGTCACGCGTCACTCCGGGCTGATCGTCGACCAGCGCGAGTTTCTTGCCGACAAGCCGGTTGAACAGCGTGGATTTGCCGACATTGGGCCGCCCGACTATCGCAACAGTGGGCAACATCTGGCCCGGGTCCTTCCTTACAGAGCCATATCCTCAGCGATAGGCCGTCAGGCGGCCATCGTCGGAGAGGATGTATAGCATATTGTCAGCGACAATCGGATTAAGCGTCATGCGATGATGCAGGTCGGCGCTGACAGCGATGACACCATCCGCCGGGTTCACATAGACGATATCGCCATCGGTTGATACGAGGATCAGCCGTCCGCCCGCCGCAATCGGCCCGGTCCAGCGCACAGCGCCTTTTTTGTCTTCCATGTCGTGCCAGCGCTTCAACTGGCTGATCCATCGGATCTTGCCACTGGTGCGCGAGATGCAAAGCAGCCGGGCGTCGTCGGTCACGACGAACACCCACTCGCCGACGACCGCCGGAGTGGAAATGCCCGCAACATTGATTTCCCATATCCGCTGGCCGGTGACGAGCTCATAGGAGGCCATGCGCCCGCCCTGGCCGATGGCGAACACGCGGCCACGGTCGATCACCGGATCGGCGTCGATATCGGTCAACGCCGCGACCGAGGTGGAGATGTTGGTGCGCGAGAGCGCGTCACCCCAGAGGTCGCGGCCATTTTCATAGCGATAGGCGGTCAACTCGCCGGAACTGAAGCCGGCGATCACCGTACCCTGCGCGGCAGCAGGCGCGGCGACGCCGAACACGCCTGTCGACTGCACGGTGCCTGCATCGTTCCACTGCGTCTCGCCGGTCATCTGATCGAGCGCGAAAATCTGGTTGTCCTGGCTCATCACATAGACATGGCCATTCGCCAGCGTAGGCGAACCCCGCAGCGGGCCGCCGGGCTGCTTTTTCCACAGGATTGCCCCATTGGCAGCGTTGATCGCAGCGACATCGCCGACGCCGGTGGTGGCGAAGAGCTTGTCACCCAATACCGAAACGCCGCCGCCGAACAACGAGCGGCCATTGCCTTCAGAGGGCAGCTGCGTTTGCCACAGGCGCGCGCCGTTCTTGGCGTCGAACGCGATCACGCGGGCGTCCGCATCGATCACATACAGCTTGCCGTCCGCGACAACCGGCGCGGCGGCGAGGCGGGCGCGGTTGGTGCTGCCTGCAATCGAGGTGGACCATATTTCAGACGGCGCAGCCGCCAGCGCGACATGACCCACGAGTTTGCCTGCATTGCCGCCCGGTTGCGACCATTCGCTGTTGACGACCGGATCGGGCAGGATGACCGGCACCGCCGAAAGGGTCGGGTCTGCCTCGGCACCGCTTTCGATGGAAAGGATAGAAATGCGATTGCCGAACACCGGGGTCTTGGGACGCTTGTCCTTGCCGCCGCCGATAATGCCGCATGCGCCGAGCGAGACTATCAGCCCCGCCAGCAGCGCCAGCCGGGCCTTGTGTATCAGGCCGTCACGCAGTCCGGGCTGCACCGCCGCTTGTTCACGCTCCATTTGCACCCTCTTCCATTGTCAGCATGTCCACCCCTAATAATGCCGCCATCTGTCGCGCGCGTGAACGCAGCGTGGCGGGTACATTCTTGTCCTTGGCGATGGCGGCGAACAGCGCGCCCGCAACATCCTTCTTGCCCATTTTCATATAGGCGATGGCGCTCATCTCGGCGGCGCTGCCGAACCACGGGTTGCCCTCCGCAGCGAGCGGTTTCAGCGTGTCGATCACCGCTTGCGAGGCCATCTTGTCGAATTCGAGCGCAACCTTGCGGATGGTCGCGAGGTCGCGATACGGCTGGGCGATGTCAGCGTTGGCGGCGATGGCGCCATAGAGCGAAGCGGCTTTCGCGATATCGCCCTTCTGTGCGGCCATCCCGGCTTCGGTGAGCAGCGCAACGGCGCGATAGCCTGGCTGGCTGGCGTCCTTCAATGCGGCCAGTTCCCGCGCATCGGGTGTGCGCCCATTGCCTGCGGCGCGGAGCACAGATTGCGCTTTCTCCGCGGTTTCGCCGGAAACCTGTTGGCTATGATGGGACCACCAGAGCCAGCCGCCAAATGCCGCGAGGCCGAGCACCACCGCAACCACGACCCAGCGCCCGAATCGCTTCCAGAAGCCCAATATGCGATCCTGACGGACGGCATCGTCGACCTCTCGCAGGAAAGCTTCATTTACGGGTGGCGCTTCAGCCAAGGGAAATCTCCAGAATATTCGAGTCCGCGCGGCCAAAAGGCTGGACTGGCGCGGACCTTAGCGGGCGCTTCGGCCCAGACAAGTCACTTTTTGGGTTGGTAGGTCTGTTCTGGTCCCGGAAATGCACGGGAACGCACTTCGGAAGCATATGTAGCGGCTGTTTCCGATATGAGCGTCGCAATATCCGCATAGCGCTTCACAAACCTGGGCACGCGCTCGAACATGCCGAGCATGTCCTCCGCCACCAGTACCTGCCCGTCGCACTGCGCCGACGCGCCGATGCCGATGGTGGGGATGGGAAGTGCTTGCGTCAGCTCGATGGCGATGGGCTCGAGCACGCCTTCCACCACCACTGCGAAGGCGCCTGCATCGGCTACCGCCTTGCCATCGCGGAGAATTTTCTCCGCTTCCTTATCCGACCGCCCGCGCGCGCCATAACCGCCGAGCGCGTTGACCGCCTGGGGAGTGAGTCCGATATGGGCGCAGACCGGGATGCCGCGCCGGGTGAGAAAGGCGATCGTCTCCGCCATTGCCTCACCGCCTTCGAGCTTGACGGCGGCGCAGCCGGTTTCCTTCAATATGCGGGCCGCGCTCTCGAATGCCTGCGCAGGCGAGGCTTCATAGCTGCCGAACGGCATGTCGACGATGACGACGCTGTGATAGCTGCCGCGCACTACAGCCGCGCCATGCGCGCACATCATCTCGAGGTTCACCGGCACAGTCGAGGGCAGGCCGTAGATCACCTGACCCAGCGAATCGCCGACCAGCAGTATGTCGCAATGCGGATCAAGGAGCTTCGCCTGCCGAGCGGTGTATGCGGTGAGCATCACCAGCGGTTCTTCGGTCCTCCCATCCACCTTGCGCTGCTGGATCGCGGGGACGGTGAGGCGGCGGAGCGGCGCGGGAGTGGGGTTTGCGCGACTGGTCGATGTATCGAGTGTGAAGGTCGTGGACATGCGCCGTATCTAGCTCGCCTTGGGTCTCAGCGCCACCCCTGCCGCTATTTCAGCCGTTATGCGGATTATCGAGCGGCATCGGGATATCCTCGGCGAGACTGATGCCGTCCAGCACCTTGGCGGTCTCGTCGCGCAGCAGCAGCATGACGCGGTGCAGGCGGCATTCCTCTTCGGGCAGGCAGTTCTTGCATTGCTCATGCGCGAAACGGCTGGCGCAGGGTGTGAGCGCAACCGAGCCGCGCGTCAGCCGCACAATGTCGCCGTAACTGATGTCTACCGGCGGCAGGGCGAGCCAATAGCCGCCATCGCGCCCGCGCTGGGTATCGACCAGCCCTTCGCGCGACATTTCGGACAGGATCACCGTCAGAAACTTGCCCGGTATCTTCTGCGTCTCGGAAATGTCGGTGAGCGGGATCGGCCCTTTGCCGTAATAATCAGCCAGATGTTGCAGCGCGCGGATCGCGTAGCGGGTCTTTTGTGAGAGCATGCGGGGACAATCGCCTGATGTGCAGGAAATTTCAACCTTTTAGGTCAGGAAAGAGCGGATTCGTAAATCTCCGGTTTGAAACCGACGATCCGCCGGGTGCCGATGTCCAGCACCGGGCGCTTGATCATCGAGGGGTTGGTAAGCATGAGCTTAATGGCCTTATCGGCGTCGACCCTCTGTTTGTCGGCTTCCGGCAGAGCGCGGAAGGTCGTTCCCGCCCGGTTGAGCAAGGTTTCCCAGCCAAGCTCGGAAACCCATTCGCGCAGCCTTTTCTCTTCGATTCCGGTCTTCTTGTAATCATGAAAGCCGTAATCGATTCCACGATCCGTAAGCCAGGAACGCGCTCTCTTGATCGTGTCGCAGTTCGGAATGCCGAACATGGTTATTCTGTCTGTCATATAAAGCCTTATCGTGGAGCCCTGTTTCTATGCATGGAGCCTGCGTATCGATCAACATCTACGACCAAAGATGCATTGCAGGATGAATTGCCAGAGCGTATCTGGACTGTTAGAGGCGGCCATATGGACCATTGCTCGACCTGCGTCATTCGTAACCGCGCGATCTGTTCCGCGCTTGAGACGGACGAGATTGCGCTGCTGGGCAGAATGGGCCGCCATCACAAGCTGGTGGCGGGGCAGACCCTGATGTGGGAGGGCGAAGATGCGCTGCTCGTCGCCAATGTGATCGAGGGCGTGCTCAAACTTTCCACTTCATTGGCCGATGGGCGCGAACAGATTGTCGGCGTGGTCTATCCATCGGATTTCATCGGGCGGCCCTTCGGTACGCGTACGCACCACAATTTCACCGCACTGACTGACGCGCATGTGTGTACCTTTTCCAGTAAGGACTTTGATCGCTTTGCCCGCGAGCATCCGGAACTGGAGCACAAGCTGCTAGAGCGCACGCTCGCGGAACTGGACCGGACGCGCCAATGGCTGCTTCTGCTGGGGCGAATGACAGCTTCGGAGAAGCTTGCGCATTTCCTGCTGGAGATGTCGGACCGGCTGGTGCGCCCCGATTGCAGCGCCAATGGACCCAAGTCCGCTTTTGATCTTCCTTTCGGGCGCCAGCAGATTGCTGACATTCTCGGCCTCACCATCGAGACCGTGAGCCGCCGCCTCAATGATTTCAAGACCCAGGGACTGATCGAGGTCCCATCGCGCCGACGTATCGAGATACTGGACCGCGCGGGCCTCGAGAGCATAGCAGAGGCCGCCTGAGTCAAGCGAAGTCCAGAGAGGTCTTCGCATCTGCAAAAGAAAATGCAGGCCGAGTTTCATTCTTGACCAGTGTCAAGGAAAGAGGTTCCCTCCTCACATAACGCGCAATCGTCGATCTGACCGGTCTGGGCAATCATATGCCCGATATGTCAGTGGAAATGGGGAAGCATAATGGAAACATTAGTGATGCGTGCGGGTGGGTGGCTGGTTGTCGCTATGCTTGCTTTTTTCGCACTGGCATTCAGTGCCGACGCCGGCTTTGCCATCCATATGGGGATCGTGACGCTTGCCGCGCTCCTTGCGATGACATTCACGATCGGGCGGGCGGATTATGACTCGATCGCGCGTGGAATATTTCGCATGCCAGCGGATCAGGGCAAATATGATGACGACCCTGTCCGATGGGGCGTGATCGCGACGGTTTTCTGGGGGCTCGCAGGCTTTCTTGTCGGCCTTTATATTGCACTTCAGCTCGCTTTTCCCGTTTTGAACCTTGGGCTTGAGTGGACCACCTTTGGGCGTTTGCGCCCGCTGCACACTTCTGCGGTCATATTTGCGTTCGGCGGCAATGCGCTGATCGCGACGAGCTTCTATATCGTCCAGCGCACCTGTCGTGCGCGGCTTGCCTTCCCGGCGCTCGCCCGCTTCGTGTTCTGGGGCTATCAGCTGTTCATCGTGCTCGCGGCGACCGGCTATCTGCTCGGCATTACCGAGGGCAAGGAATATGCCGAGCCGGAATGGTATGTCGATCTGTGGTTGACGGTGGTTTGGGTTTCCTACCTTGCCGTGTTTGTCGGCACGATCGTGAAGCGCAGCGAGCCGCACATCTATGTCGCCAACTGGTTCTTCCTCAGCTTCATCATCACCGTGGCGATGCTGCATCTGGTGAACAACCTCTCGCTGCCGGTGAGCTTCCTTGGTTCCAAGAGCTATGCCGCTTTCTCCGGCGTTCAGGATGCACTGACCCAATGGTGGTATGGCCACAACGCGGTCGGCTTCTTCCTCACCGCGGGTTTTCTCGCGATGATGTATTATTTCGTGCCGAAGCAGGCCGAACGCCCGATTTACAGCTATCGCCTGTCGATCATCCACTTCTGGTCGCTGATCTTCATCTACATCTGGGCGGGCCCGCACCACCTCC
>CAZLTO010000079.1:0-6125 GCA_964562475.1 uncultured Sphingobium sp.
CATTGCGCACCGCGAGCACCTCGCGGTCACCAGACTACCGCCAGTGCGTCTCTCCGTGGCGCGTGAACCACTGCGCGCGCTTCCATTGCCCGGTGTCCACAAAGATCGCGCCCTGCTCCGCCGCCCATTGATGACCTGAGGTATAGCGGGTCGGGCGGAAATGCGCATCGCGGTGCCCGCCCGCGAACGCCCCGATGGAGACCGGATGATAAGGCGGACGGGAGAGGATCGTACCCGCATCGGATATGCTCTTGCCCAGCGCCTCCGCCAGCACGCCATGCGCATTCAGCTGCCCGGTCTTGCCCTGATCGGTCGCCATGCCTAGCGTGGTGTAGCGCTTCAGATGCTCGACCGAGGTAAAGCCCTCCCGCGCGGCGAGGCCGATGTCCGAGACGGTCACGTCATGCTGGAAATCGACGAACGCCTTGGTGCGCGCCTCTGTCACATGCCAGAGCGGGCGGGCGGCGTGCGGTTCATCTTCCGCGCGGGGAATGGACGGCGCGGCCATTGTCTTGCCCAGCGCCTCCGCTGACCGCTCAGCCGCGCGCACGCCTCCTGCCAGCGCCGCAGCCAACGAGAGATCGCCCGCTGCTGCGCCCGCCGCGAAGAAACCCGCCGGGCCATCGTCCGCCATCACGAAACTGTTCAAACTCTCGGACCAGACCGGGCGGTGGCCGAGGTTCGAGCCAAGGCCGATAGCCGGGTTCCATCCGCCCGCCATCGCCAAGCAATCGACCGCGATGCGGCGGCGGCCAGAACCGGAGACGACTTCCGCCCATTTGACCGGAAAGCCGCCGACATCCGCCACCCGGCTATTGAGCAAGACCTCGACGCCCGCCGCCTTCGCCCGCGCCATCGCCGCCTCCGGTCCCACGGCGCGCGCCTCGACCACCGCTACCGGAGGGCAGCCTGCCTCAATCAGGTCCAATGCCGTCTGCCAGCCGCTATCGCTGGTGGTGAAGATCAATGTCCGCTTGCCCGGCAGCACGCCATAGCGGTTGACATAGGCGCTGACCGCCGAGGCCATCATCACGCCGGGCCGATCATTGCCGCCAAAGACAAGGGGTCGCTCGATCGCGCCGCTCGCCAGGCACGCCTGACGCGCCACAATCTTCCACAGCCGCTGCCGCGGGCCGGATGCCGCGCCGGTCGGCAGATGATCGGTCAAACGCTGGAGCGCGCCATATTCCTGCCCGTCATAGACCCCGAACAGGGTCGTGCGGCTGAGCAGCGTGACATGGGGCATGGCTTGCAGCTCCGCCACAACCGCGTCGGCCCAATCGACGCCCGACATCCCGTCAATCTCATGCCGCCCGGCGAGCAGCCTGCCCCCGGCCCGCGCATCCTCATCGACCAGCGCGACGCGCAATCCAGCCCGCCCCGCCATCAGTGCTGCCGCCAGCCCGGTCGGCCCCGCGCCGATGACGAGCAGATCGCAGAACAGATGGTTGCGAGAATAGCTGTCCGGGTCGGGCAGGCCGGACAGCGCCCCCAGCCCCGCCGCACGGCGGATCAGCGGCTCGTAGAGTTTCTCCCAGGCCTTCGCGGGCCACATGAAGGTCTTGTAATAGAAGCCCGCGACGAACAAGGGCGCGGCCCATTGATTGACCGCCATCAGATCGAATGCGAGGCTCGGCCAGCGGTTCTGGCTTACCGCCTCCAGTCCGTCGAACAGTTCTGTCGTCGTCGCGCGGCTATTGGGTTCGGCATAAGCGCCACTGCGCAGGGTGACGAGCGCATTCGGCTCCTCCGGCCCGGCGGTGAGCACCCCGCGCGGGCGGTGTTATTTGAACGAACGCCCGACCAGCTTAACGCCGTCCGCCGGCAGCGCCGAAGCCAGCGTATCGCCCGGATGGCCGACATAGTCCTTGCCGTCGAAGCTGAAGTTCAGCGTTTGCGTGCGGTCGATAAGACCGAGGCCGTGCAGCCGGTGCGTCATCGCCGCACCTCCCGCGCCAGCGTCACGCCCGCGATCCTGTGCGTCACCGTGTCACGCTCGACGACCAGCCAGTTGCGGCAGCCCTGCGCATGATACCAGTGCTCGCGCATCAGTCCTTTCGGGTTGTCCCGCAGGTAAAGATAGTCGAAAAACGCCTCTTCGTCGCCGTCCTCGGGTCGTAGCGGATCGGCATCGCCGCGCATCACGAATTCGTGGGCGTTGCGCTCTCCGCAATAGGGGCAGGCTATGCGCATCGCATGGTCCTCAATGGAGATTGGCCTGCGCGCCCATGCCCTTTTCATCGAGCATGTGGCCGGTGCGGAAGCGATCGAGCCGGAAGGCGGCGGCGGTGGCGTGCGGCTTGCCAGTCGCGAGCAGATGGGCGAAGCACCAGCCCGACGCGGGCGTCGCCTTGAACCCGCCATAGTTCCACCCGGCGTTCAGATACAGCCCCGGAACGGGCGAGACGTCGATGATCGGCGAACCGTCCATCGTCATGTCGCACACCCCGCCCCAGCTCCTGAGCAACCGCGCACGGCCGATCATCGGCATCAGCGCCATGCCGCCCTCGCACACATCCTCCACCACGGGCAGATTGCCGCGCTGGGCGTAGCTGTTGTAGCCATCGATATCGCCGCCGAACACCAGCCCGCCCTTGTCGGACTGGTCGACGTAGAAATGCCCCGCGCCGAAGGTGATGACGCCCGGCAGCAGCGGTTTCAGCCCCTCGGATACGAATGCCTGCAACACATGGCTCTCGATCGGGAGGCGCAGGCCCGCCATTGCCGCGACCTGTGAGCTGTGGCCCGCGACCGCGAGGCCGACCTTGCCCGCACCGATGAAGCCGCGTGTCGTCTCGACGCCGATCACGCTGCCATCGGCGGCGCGGCGAAAGCCCGTCACTGCGCAATTCTGGATAATGTCCACGCCGCGATCGGACGCTGCCCGCGCATAGCCCCACACCACCGCATCATGCCGGGCCGTACCGCCACGCGCCTGCAACAGGCCACCCTGGATCGGGAATCGCGCATTGTCGAAATTGAGGAACGGCGCGAGGCGGCGCACGCCCGCCACATCCAGCAATTCGGCGTCCACGCCGTTCATCCGCATCGCGTTGCCGCGCCTGGCATAGGCATCGCGCTGGGCATCCGAGTGATAGAGGTTCAGCACTCCGCGCTGGCTCACCATCGCGTTATAATTGAGATCCTGCTCCAGCCCTTCCCACAGCTTCATCGACCATTCGTAGAACGCCGTGTTGCCATGCAGGCCATAGTTGGAGCGGATGATCGTGGTGTTGCGCCCGGCATTGCCGCCGCCGATCCAGCCGCGCTCCAGCACCGCGACATTATTGATGCCATGCGCCTTGGCGAGATAATGCGCGGTGGCGAGGCCATGCCCGCCCCCGCCGACGATGATGACATCATAAGCGGGCCGGGGCGCAGCATCCCGCCACTGCGGTCGCCATGCCTTGTGACCGCGCAGCGCATTGCGCGCGAGGGAGAAGATCGAAAAACGGGTCATCCGGCAGGATCATAGGCGGGTTTTTATGCCATGCTTGTCCAATAGCGACATTTATGGATATAAGAGCGACATGGTCGCCACTTCCCCCCGCGTTTTGGGTTTACTCCTGATCGACGATTTCGCACTGATGTCTTACTCTTCGGTGGTCGAACCCTATCGCGCGGCGAACATATTGGCGGGGCGGACGCTCTATCGCTGGGTCCATATCGCGGCGCGCGACCGGTCCTGTCGCGCGTCGAACGGCGCCATCTTCCTTGCCGACCAAAGGGCGGGCGAACCGCTCGCCTGCGACACGCTGTTCGTGTTTGCGGGTGGCGATCCCGCAGGCTTTTCGGACAGGAAGACGCTGGCATGGCTGCGAAAGATCGCTGCACAAGGCACGACAATCGCAGGCATTTCCGCCGGGCCTTATATTCTGGCGCAGGCGGGATTGCTGCACGGCTATCGCGCCACGATCCACTGGGAGCATCGCACCGCCTTTCAGGAAAAATTCCCTGAATACAGCGTCGAGGATGGGCTTTATGTGATCGACCGGCAGCGCATGACATGCGCGGGAGGCATGGCGGGCATGGACCTCGCGATCGAGCTGATCGCACGAGAGCAGGGGCATGACCTCGCCGCACAGGTTTCGGACTGGTTCATTCGCAGCGAGCAGCGCGGCGCGGATGAACCGCAACGCTTGAGCCTGCGAGAGCGCTATGGCGTCAACAGCCCGCATCTGCTGAAGACCCTTGCCCACATGGAGGCGCATGTCGAGGAACCCGCGTCCCGCGACGAGCTGGCGCGTCTTGCGAAAATTTCCGTCCGGCAACTGGAGCGGCTGTTCAGGGATGGCCTCGGCGCGACGATAGGCGAGAGCTATATGACGATCCGGCTGGCTCAGGCCGAGCAATTGCTGCGGGCAACCAGCCTGTCCGTTACCGAAGTGGCGCTCGCCTGCGGCTTTCGCAGCCTCAGTCATTTTTCCCGGCGCTTCCTGCAACATTATGGCCGCTCGCCCCGGCACAGAGCAGGGCGGTGACGCATATGGCATTCCTGATAACATGACGTATAGCTGATACGATGATCCATGATCTTCTAGTCATCGGCGGCGGGATCAACGGCACCGCTATCGCGCGCGCGGCGGCGGTGGCAGGATGCAAGGTGATACTCGTCGAGCGCGACGATCTGGCGCAAGGCACGTCTTCCGCTTCCACGAAGCTGATGCATGGCGGCCTGCGCTACCTCGAAAATTACGAATTCCGCCTCGTGCATGAGTCGCTGACCGAGCGCGGCATCATGCTGGAGACGGCGCCGCATCTGGTGCGTCCGCTGGAATTCCGTATCGTACACAGTGCCGAGATGCGGCCATGGCCGATGATGCGCATGGGCCTGTGGCTCTATGACCTGCTGGCGTGGCGGGGAAAGTTGCCCCGCTCGCGCGCGATCCGTTTGGAGGACGAAGCGCTGCGCGATCCGGGCGGGCGCGGTTTCAGCTATTGGGATGCGTGGGTGGACGATGCGCGGCTGGTCATCGCCAATGCGCTGGACGCGGCGAGCTGCGGCGCGGCGATCCTGACGCGGACGCGCTTTGTCGGCGCGAAACGGCGCGAAAACATATGGGTGGCTCGCCTCGCCATGCCGGAGGGGGAGCATGAGATCGAAGCGGGGATGATCGTGAATGCGGCAGGGCCGTGGGCCGAGCAACTGCTGCACCAAGGCTTTGCCGTTCCGGCCGCCAGCAGCCTGAGGCTCGTCAAGGGCAGCCATATCGTCGTCGAGCGGTGCTTTTCGGGCGAGCACGCATGGCTGCTGCAACAGCCCGACGGGCGGATCGTGTTCGCCATCCCCTATCAGCAGGCGTTTACGCTGATCGGCACCACCGACATCCCGATGGATGGCCCTGCGGCTGCGCATATCAGCGCCGAGGAAACCGACTATCTGCTCGCTGCCGTCAACCGTTATCGCCGCGAACCGCTCACCCGCGAGGCGATCCGCCACAGCTTCGCCGGCATCCGCGCGCTCCATGACGATGGCGCAGGGTCCGCGAGCGCGGTCAGCCGCGACTATCATCTGGAGGTCGACACCGCCGGGCCGCCATTGCTGAGCGTGTTCGGCGGCAAGATTACCACCGCGCGGCATCTGGCGGATGACGTGCTTGCGCGGCTGGGGATGAAGGGTGGCGACACCCGCCACCGTCCGCTGCCGGGAGGGGATTTCACCAGCCTCGGCGAACTGATCGACATAGCGCGGCACCGCTGGCCGTTTCTCGGCGAGGGCATTCTCCAGCGCATGATCGATGCCTATGGCACGCGCATCGCGCTGGTAGTGGGCGATGCGCACTCAATAGGTGATATGGGGCAGGATTTCGGCGCCGGTTTATACGCCCGCGAAGTCGATTATCTCGTCACCCATGAGTGGGCACACAGCGCGGAAGACATAGTCTGGCGGCGCACCAAGCTAGGGCTACGGATGAACGCCTCGGAGGTGAGCGCGCTGGACGCCTATATCAGGGAGAGACAGGCATGAGCGGCAGGAGCATCATCGCCATCGATCAGGGGACGACCTCGACCCGCGCCATCCGCTTTGGTGTGGACGGAAGGATCGAGGCGAGCGCATCGCGCGAACTGCCGCAGCATTATCCGCACGCCGGTTGGGTGGAGCAGGACCCGGAGGATATCTGGAC
>CAZLTO010000080.1:0-6123 GCA_964562475.1 uncultured Sphingobium sp.
CGTCGAAAACGCCCATGGCGAAGCAGTGCTCTCGCGTGATCGCGCCCGCCGCGAAGCCGCGTGGGACAAGCTCGAGGCCGAGTTCCAGGAAAACACCCGTGTCGAGGGCGTTATCTTCGGTCGCGTCAAGGGCGGCTTCACCGTCGATCTCGACGGCGCAGTGGCGTTCCTGCCCGGCAGCCAGGTCGATATCCGCCCTGTGCGCGATGTCACCCCGCTGATGGATATTGCGCAGCCGTTCCAGATTTTGAAGATGGATCGCCGCCGCGGCAACATCGTCGTCTCGCGCCGCGCCATCCTTGAGGAAAGCCGCGCCGAGCAGCGCACCGGCCTCATCCAGAATCTCGCCGAGGGCCAGATCATCGAAGGCACGGTCAAGAACATCACCGATTATGGTGCGTTCGTCGATCTCGGCGGTATTGACGGCCTGCTGGCGGTCAGCGACTTGAGCTACAAGCGCAGCAACCACCCCAATGAGATGATCAACATCGGCGATGTGGTGAAGGTGCAGATCATCCGCATCAACCGCGACACGCAGCGCATCTCGCTCGGCATGAAGCAGCTCGAGAGCGATCCGTGGGAAGGCGCCGACGTCAAGTATCCGATCGGCGCGAAGCTCTCCGGCCGCGTCACCAACATCACCGAATATGGTGCGTTCGTCGAGCTGGAGCCGGGTATCGAGGGTCTGGTCCACGTCTCCGAGATGAGCTGGACCAAGAAGAACGTTCACCCGGGCAAGATCGTCTCGACCAGCCAGGAAGTCGACGTGCTGGTGCTCGAAGTCGATGGCGAGAAGCGCCGCATCTCGCTCGGCCTCAAGCAGGCGCAGAACAACCCGTGGGACAGCTTCGCCGAGCGTCACCCGATCGGTTCGGTGGTCGAGGGCGAAGTGAAGAACGCGACCGAGTTCGGCCTGTTCATTGGGCTGGAAGGCGATGTGGACGGCATGGTCCATATGTCGGACATCGCCTGGGGCATCTCCGGCGAGGACGCGCTCAACCTCCACCGCAAGGGCGAGGTGGTGAAGGCGATCGTGCTCGATATCGATATCGAGAAGGAGCGTATTTCGCTTGGCATGAAGCAGCTTGAAAAGGGCGCTCCCAGCGCGGGCGCTTCTTCTGGCGCTGCTTCGTCCGGTCTCAACAAGAACCAGATCGTTACCGTCACCGTGCTTGAAGTGCGTGACGGCGGGCTTGAGGTGCAGGCGGGCGACGATGGCGCCACCGGCTTTATCAAGCGTGGCGATCTTGGCCGCGACCGGGATGAGCAGCGCACCGAGCGCTTCCAGCCGGGCCAGAAGTTCGATGCGATGGTCATCGGCTTCGACCGCAGCAAGAAGCCCAGCTTCTCCGTGAAGGCATTGCAGATCGCCGAAGAGAAGCAGGCGGTCGCGCAATATGGTTCGTCGGACAGCGGCGCATCGCTTGGCGACATTCTTGGCGAGGCGCTGAAGGCGAAAAGCGAAGCCTGATTAAAGGCCAGTAAAGATCATGATCCCGCCTCGATGACTTCGGGGCGGGATTTTTTTGCGCAATAAAGATGACTATTTTTTACAAGATACTGTCATGCAGTGTATTGATATGGATCAGTTTTATAGACTAATGAAGAGATTGTCATTTCTGCGCTGTTCCCGTAAGGAAGTAGTTCGGCAGCGTGTGGGCCTGCCGAAATGAGGAGGGCAAATGATCCGTTCCGAACTGGTTCAAAATCTCGCAGAGAAGAACAGCGATCTTACTTTTGGGGAAGTAGAGCGCATCGTCGATATTTTCTTCTCGGAAATTACAACCCGCCTGTCCAAGGGTGGACGAGTCGAGTTGCGTGGCTTTGGCGCCTTCACGACTCGCGGTCGCGGCGCACGCACGGGGCGCAACCCTCGCACGGGCGAGAGTGTCTCGATCGAGGCCAAGAAGGTTCCGTTCTTCAAGCCGGGCAAGGAAATCCGCGATCGCCTCAATGTGAAATAAGGCATTCCGGTTACTATACCGTTCGATTTTCCATTTCTGACAATTCGATTGTGGTGCGTCGCGCTTGACGCGTCGCGTTCCGGATTGCAGGGGGTGTGCGTAGCCCCGACACAGGATGCGGACGTGGCGAAACCGGTAGACGCAGCGGACTTAAAATCCGCTTCCCCTATGGGAGTGCGGGTTCAAGTCCCGCCGTCCGCACCATTTTTGCAGGCAGGATAGCCATCTCCGCAGCATAGCGGCTTGGCCTTGCCCGTGCGGCGCGTTAGGAAGGGCATCACCCCGCGAACCGGATTGTCCGAACCTTGAAACCGCGCCTTCTTCACTCGCTGATTTTCGCATTGGGCGCATCCCTGTTGTGCGCAGGATGCGGAGATGCCGACGACGAGCCGGTGATCGTCAGTGTGATCGGGTCTGCGCAGGAGGGCGCTGCCCCGCTGACTTATGCCGATACGCGCGCCGGGCAGGTCATGCTGGCCGCCACCGCGCGCGGGCTGGTGAGTCTCGATGCGGACGGCACCGTCATACCGGCGCTGGCGCAGCGCTGGATCGTGGTCGACAATGGCATGAGCTATATCTTCCGGCTGCGCCGTGCGCGCTGGGCCGATGGCACCAGGGTGGATGCCCGCGAGGTCAAGCAGCTGTTACAGGCGCGGCTGCGGGCGCATACGAAAACAGATCCTTATGGGCCGCTTTCCTCGGTCGAACAGATTGTGGCGATGACGGATGATGTGCTGGAAATGCGCTTGGCCGCGCCGCGTCCCAATTTCCTGGCGGCGCTCGCCCAGGCTGACATGGCGGTCGCCCGGGGAACCGGCGGGTCCGGCCCCTATCGCAAGAGCAAGGAAGATGTCGATCTGTGGCGTCTGATGCCGATCAATATCGTCGGCAATGTAGATGAGGACGCGGCCCGGCGCGATATCCGTATGTTGCGGGCGGAAAAGGCGTCACGGGCGGTTGTGCGCTTCGGCCAGCGCGGGTCCGATCTGGTGCTGGGCGGCACTATAGCAGAACTGCCCTATCTCGCTATCGCCGGGATCAACGACAATGCCATCCGCTTCGATCCTGTGCAGGGGCTGTTCGGGCTTGCGCTGTCGGCTGGAAATCAGAAATTCGATGATCTGCAGATACGTCGGGCGCTCGCAATGGCGCTGGACCGGACAGCGGTGGTAAGCGGCTATAATATTGCCCGGTGGAAATTCGCCGAGCAGATCATGCCGCAACAGCTGAATCTGCCGCACCCGCCCACGCCGCCGGATTGGGCTGCACTGCCGATGGACCGGCGTCAGGCTCTGGCGCGAGACATTATCGCGCGCTGGAAGATCCGGCATGAAGGGCAGTCCTTTACGCTCACTATCAGCCTGCCCGCCGGGCCGGGAATGAACATCCTCTATGCCGCGCTCCGCGCACAATATCGGCAGGCAGGCATCATCCTGCAACGCGTCGAGAAAGGGGCCGATCTTAGCCTGATCGACGAGGTGGCGCCCTATGACAGCGCCGCCTGGTATCTGAGCCGAGTGAGCTGCGCACGGGGCGTGCATTGCGACCCGGAGGCGGAGGAACTGCTCAAGGCATCGCGCATTGCGCCGACGATGGAAGAGCGGTTGATGATATTGGGGCAGGCGGAACCGCTCATCGCGGCGCATGAGGGCTTTATACCAATCGCCATGCCCGTGCGCTGGTCGCTGGTGCGAAGAAGGCTAGGTGGCTATGCGCCCTCACCGCGCGGCGAGCATCCGCTGGATCACCTGATGAAATGAGAAGGGTAGGTCAGGCTGGTGCGGGGGCTTGTTGCTCTGCGATAAGTGCGGCGTCGATTTCCTTCGCACGAATATAGGCGGGGCGAGCGTTCAGCCCGGTGACATAGTCCGTAAAAGCCGGGCGTGGTGCGAGCATTCCGAACATGGTCAGGAAACTGATCATCGAGCCGACATAGACGTCCGCCGCGCTGAACCTGCCCCCCGCAATATGGGTCTTGCCCGCGACAGCCTTTTCGAGCGTATCGATCGTCAGATCGAAAGTGCCATAGCCCATCATCTTCTGCTTGTCCTCGGGCGGGACAAAGCCCGCGGCCTGATTGGAAAACGCCGATTCGACCGGACCTGCCGCGAAAAACAACCAGCGATAATAGTCGGCCAGCCCATTCTTGTCCGGCTTCAGCCCCGCCTCCGGGAAAACATCGGCAAGATAGGCGCAGATGGCGGCGGCCTCAGTGACGACCTGCCCCTTATGCGCAATGGCGGGCACCTTACCCATCGGATTGATCGCTAGATATTCCGCGCCCTTCATCGTGGTGCTGTAGTCCAGCAGCACAGTCTCATAGGGCTGCCCCAGCTCCTCCAGCATCCAGCGGATAATCTGGCCGCGGGACTGGGGGTTGGTATAGAAAATGAGGTCAGCAGGCATGACTCGGTGCTCCTGTGAAAATGTCCGCACATCATGCGTGCTTTCACGCAAAAGGAAAGGGCGGCTATGCGCCGCCCTTTCCATTATCAGATGAAATGCTCGCCGCGTGTCAGGCGGCTGGCTTGGGTGCCCTGGGATTCTTGGCCGCCGGCTTCGCCTTCGCCTTGGCTACTCCATCCTTCCTTGGTTTGCCGGTGCGTGGCGCGGCGGGCGTAACCTCGAAGGTGAGCGCGTCGTCCTTGAGGCCGACCACCACCTCGCCGCCATGCACCAGCTTGCCGAACAGCAGCTCTTCGGCGAGCGGCTGCTTGATCTTCGTCTGCATCAGGCGGCCCATCGGGCGGGCGCCATAGAGCTTGTCATAACCCTTGGCGGTGAGCCATTTGCGGGCATCGTCGGAGAGGGTGATATGCACGTCGCGGTCGGCGAGTTGCAGCTCCAGCTGGAGGATGAACTTGTCGACCACGCGGGCGACCACTTCCGTCGGCAGATAGCCGAACGGCACGATGGCATCCAGACGGTTGCGGAACTCCGGCGTGAAGAGCTTCTTCACCGCCTCGTCGCTCGCGTCCTCCTTGCTGATGACATCGCCGAAGCCGATGCCTTCGCGCGCCATGTCGGATGCGCCCGCGTTGGTCGTCATGATGAGGATGACATTGCGGAAATCGACCGTCTTGCCGTGGTGATCGGTGAGGCGGCCATTGTCCATCACCTGCAGCAGGATGTTGAACAGGTCGGGGTGTGCCTTTTCGATCTCATCCAGCAACAGCACGCAATGCGGGTTCTGGTCGATCGCGTCGGTCAGCAGACCGCCCTGATCATAGCCGACATAGCCCGGAGGGGCGCCGATGAGGCGCGAGACCGAGTGCCGCTCCATATATTCGGACATATCGAACCGCTGGAGCGGGATGCCGAGCAGCGTCGCCAACTGGCGCGCGACCTCGGTCTTGCCAACGCCGGTCGGGCCGGAGAACAGATAGTTGCCGATCGGCTTGTCCGGGTCGCGCAGACCCGCGCGGGAGAGCTTGATCGCGGAACTGAGAACTCCAATCGCCGCATCCTGTCCGAACACGACGCGCTTCAGATCCTGCTCGATGGTGGCGAGCACGGTCTTGTCGTCGCTCGATACCGTCTTGGGCGGGATGCGTGCCATCGTCGAGATGACCTGCTCGATCTCCTTCGTCCCGATAACTTTCTTGCGCTTGGATGGTGCGACCAGCATCTGCATCGCGCCGACCTCGTCGATCACGTCGATCGCCTTGTCCGGCAGCTTGCGGTCATTGATGTAGCGTGCCGAAAGCTCGACCGCCGCCTTGATCGCGTCCGCCGTGTAGCGGACATGATGATGCGCCTCGAAGTTCGGGCGCAGGCCGGTGAGGATCTTGATCGTGTCCTCGATGGTCGGCTCGTTGACGTCGATCTTCTGGAACCGGCGCAGCAGCGCGCGGTCCTTCTCGAAATGGTTGCGGAACTCCTTGTAGGTGGTCGAACCGATGCAGCGGATCGTGCCGCCGGAAAGCGCGGGCTTCAGCAGGTTGGACGCATCCATCGCGCCACCTGAGGTCGCGCCCGCACCGATCACCGTGTGGATCTCGTCGATGAACAGAACCGCGTGCGGCATTTTTTCGAGCTCATTGACGACAGCCTTCAGCCGCTCCTCGAAGTCGCCGCGATAGCGGGTGCCCGCGAGCAGCGCGCCCATGTCGAGTGAATAGATCACTGCTTCTTTCAGCACTTCAGGCACATCGCCCTC
>CAZLTO010000081.1:0-6069 GCA_964562475.1 uncultured Sphingobium sp.
CCTGCTGACCGTGATCGAGCATGGCCTTGCCTTGCCCGGCAGCCAGTGGGCGTGGCTCGGCGATGGCAATAATGTGCTGCACTCGATCATCGAGGCGGCGGGGCTGATGAAGTTTGACGTGCGCATCGGCGTGCCGGAGGGCTATGATCCCGATCCGCGCTTCGCGGCGCAGGCGGAGCAGCGCGGCGCGCGCATCACCCTGTCGCGCGATGCGGCGGAGGTGGCGCGCGGCGCGGATGTCGTCGTCACCGACACCTGGATCTCGATGGGGCAGGCGCATGCGGAGGAAAAGCTCGCCGCGATGATGCCCTATCAGGTGACGGAGGCGCTGATGGCGCTCGCCAAGCCGCAGGCGAAGTTTCTGCACTGCCTCCCCGCCCACCGCGAGGAGGAGGTCGTGAGCGCGGTGATCGACGGGCCTCGATCGGTGATCTGGGATGAGGCCGAAAACCGCATCCATGCCCAGAAGTCCGTGCTGCTCTGGGCGCTGGGCCGTCTGTGAGGGCTGGCGCTTGAGTAACAGGGCGGAAATCGACAGCGCGCTGGGCTTTACCATCCCCTCGCGCCATGCGCGCGGGCGGGTGGTGCGGCTCGGACCTGTGCTGGATGAGGTGCTTTCCGCCCATGCCTACCCGCCGGTGAGCGAGCGCCGGCTGGCGGAAGGGCTGGTGCTCTCGGGGCTGCTGGGCAGTGTGCTCAAGAATGACAACAGCCAGCTCCCCTTGCAGGCGCAGACCGAATCCGGCGCGGTGAGCCTGCTCGTCGCGGACTACAAGGCGCATCCCGGCGGGGCTGCGGCTCTCCGCGGCTATGTGCAGTTCGATGCCGACAAGCTCGCGCTGCAAGGCGTGGACCCGACCCTGTTCGGCCTGTTCGGCAAGGGGTTTCTCGCGATCACGATGGATCAGGCGGCGGGCGAGGGGCAAGAGGCGCATCGCTATCAGGGCATTGTGCCGCTGGAAGGCGCGAGCCTCGCCAAGGCGGCGGAGCATTATTTCTTCCAGTCCGAGCAGATCCCCAGCTTCGTGCAGATTGATGTGCGGCATATGCCCGGCGAGGGATGTGTCGCGGGCGGCATCCTCGTGCAGCATTTGCCCGAGGGCGAAGTGGGCCGCGAGCGTCTCCATGTGCGCCACGATCACCCGGAGTGGGAGCATGTGCAGGCGCTCGCCCACACCATAAACGCCGCCGAGCTGACCGACCGCGCATTGGGCCTCGATGACATCGTGTGGCGGCTGTTCCATGAGGAGCCCGAGGTGCGGGTGCAGGAGACAAGCGCGCTTTCACGCGGTTGCCGCTGCGACGAGGCGCATATCCGCAGCGTGATCGCGCAATTCGCCGCCGACGAGCGCGCGGAAATGGCCGACGAGGCTGGTAATATCAATGTAGACTGCGCTTTTTGCTCGAAAATCTTCCCGATCTCGCTGGTTAGCCTGAATAATTGATGTCTTAACCGTCTTTGTTGACCGGTTCTCCCTTATTTTGCCGTAATTGCCTCTTACATAGGTGGGGAGGGGTTTTGGGGTGCTGACCATTTAACATGGACGGCGCTTTTGGGTTTTATGGCAATGCTGAAACTTTTCTTGCGTTTGACTGCGGTGTTGGCGCTGTCCATTTTGGGCGCGACGGCTTATGCCGTGTCGCCCGGTGGCGTCGCGCCTTCCGCTCCGCGCCTCTCCGCGCTCCGTCATCTCGAAAAAGGGCAATGGGAATTGCGCGAGCGCGGGTCTCGCCCGGCCTCCGCTCCGCGCCGGATTTGCGTCGGTGACCCCACCCAGCTCCTTCAGGTCCAGCACAAGGACGGTGGATGCAGCCGCTTCGTCGTTGCGGATACGTCCGAGCATGCTGTCGTCACCTATCAGTGCAACGGCCGCGGCAATGGCCGCACCGACCTGCGCGTGGAAACCCCGCGGCTGGTGCAGATCGATTCGCAAGGCGTGGCGGATGGCGCACCCTTCGCCCTCTCGATCGAGGGACGCAGGACGGGGGAGTGCCCTTAGCGCATTTCTACCGCTTGGTTGCGAATCTGTCTTGCTTCGTCAGGATGCTTGGACTGCCGCGGTTCGATTCCCGAACAACCGCAGCCGTTTGCGCCGCCCGGCGTATCGCGGCGACGCTGGGCCGGATGCCGCAAGGCCAGGCAGCGCAAGCGCCTGAACTATGATCTTGCCGAAATCACGCATGGCATTGCGTTTTCTTGACCGCATTCAGAATAGCATCCCCTCGTGCGCGATCGATATAACGGGTCCACCCTAAATGATAGATTTCGCCATCCTGCGCACGGTTGACATATTCGGTAGCTACCGTTCCATCCGGCCTGAAGATCAGCATGCGGGCATCGGTTACGTCTTCGATTAGCGATAATCCGCCAGGCAATGCCGTAAAAAGGCCCGCGGATTCAGTCCGTATCCTGTTGGCATCCATAGCCCGCTCCAGCGGCTCGGTCACTTCGCCGGTGGCAAAATCATAGATCATGATTCGAGAGGATCCCTCGAAATAGGGTCCGGTGCCGCGATCCTGGACATTGTTGTCATACACGCTGATGCGATGATCGTCGAGGATGTCGACATCATGCTGGGACAGCCAGGGACCACGCTTGATCCATATGATCCTATCGCTTGAAGGGCGATAGAGCATGATTGCGGACAGATTACGCAGCGAGACAAACAGATCGCCCTTTTTCCAGTAGGGGCCATCTGCAAGCACGGGCTGTATATCATTCAGATGGGTCAGATCGTCATTGTAGAGTTCATTGGCGAACAACCAGCCGCCATAGCCGTTTCGTATCAAAAGCTGCACAACCGAGATGTTGCCGAGGATTTTTCCCGCGGGACTCACTCTGGTCAGCATGTCCTCGCGGAAACTGTCTTTGATGCGTTTCAGGCTATGGTGCTCCGCGAGGCTTGGGATCCAGAGGTTGCCATCGGCATCAGCCTCCGTCGAGTGATGGAAGACCTGAGACTGAATCATCCATAGTGGCTGACCGCAAGGATCGATCCGCTCCAAAGGCGAGTAATGATCCTTGACGATCAGCCCGCCATCATCGGTCAGATATGGATGTATCTGTCGAAATCGCCGGGTCGTCCAGTTGTTATGGTCTGAGAAACGGGAGACATAGGAAACGCCTCTGAGCAGGACGTCGGCATCGAGTGTCCAGCGGTGCCGTATCGTCATGTCAGGCATTGACACCAGTTCGATTGCATGGCGATGCGCTGTGCCGTCATAGCGGCTGAGAAGAAGATAACCGGCAGGCGCAGTCATTGGCCCGGATGGAAAACTCCACCCAGTGGGCTTCGACTTGAACGGGGCATTGGAATACGCCCTCAGATCCCGATCCGGCTTCAGCAGCTTCTTAACTGTGTCCGGAACTTGGGCGATTTCATAGGCGATGCCCGATGCCACACCGAGCCGGTGCTCGCCGCGCTCTGCGGACAGCACGAGGGAGCCATAGCCCACCATAAAAAGGCAACCGAACAGCCCCAGCAGGATAACCACCCACATTTCCAGTTTCAGAAAAAAAAATTTCTCCATCAGGCATCATCTTGAATATCGTTGGCGCGGGTTGCTAGCGTGCGGCTATTGCCAAGGCAAGTGCGGCTTTCTTAAAACGCGACGTGTGGTGGGCGGGAATACCGGAACACGCGAGCCTACCAACCGGTTCCAGTGCTTTACCGATGCTTCGCAGTCAGGAAGGCGGCTCGGAACCTTGTTCCCACCATAAGCCTCCCTCTAAAACCTCCCAACCGCTTGCGCCATCCGTCCACTGCGTCTAGCGCGCATTCATGACCGTTTCTGACGATAACAAGGCCGTGGTGCTGCTCTCCGGCGGGCTGGACAGCTTCGTTGCCGCCGCGCTGGCGCGCGAGGCGGGGCTGGCGCTATATGCGCTCACCATCGACTATCATCAGCGCCACCGGGTGGAGCTCGAATCCGCGCGTCGTATCGCGGCCTCGCCCGGCGTCGCGCGCCATGTGGTGTTGCCGCTCGATCTGACCGCGTTCGGCGGATCGGCGCTCACGTCCACTGATCTTGCCGTGCCGAAGGACGGTATCGGCGCGAGCGGGCAGGGCGGCATTCCGATCACCTATGTCCCCGCGCGCAACACCATTTTCCTCTCGCTGACCCTGGGTTTCGCCGAGGTGGTCGGCGCACGGGATATCTTCATCGGCGTCAACGCGCTCGACTATTCGGGCTATCCCGATTGCCGGGAGGAGTTTATCGAGGCGTTTGCAAAAATGGCCGCGCTCGCCACCAGGGCGGGGGTTGAGGGCGCGCCGGTGCGCATCAACACGCCGCTCCAGTTCATGACCAAGGCGGATATCGCCAGGGAAGCCGCGCGGCTGGGGCTGGATGCGGGGCTCTCCTGGTCGTGCTACGATCCGACGCCGGACGGCAAGCATTGCGGCCAGTGCGACAGTTGCCGCCTGCGCGCCAAGGGTTTTATCGAGGCGGGGCTGGCGGACCCGACGGTGTACGCGTGATGAGCCTGATTTTCGGTGCCAGCCCTCTCCCCCACCCAACCTCCCGACAGGGTATCTTATGGGAGGTTGGGTGGGGGAGAGGGCCGGTGCGGCCTATTCGAAATCCGGCTTGCCGGAGTTTCGGATCATGACATACGCGGTGAAGGAAATGTTCCTCACCCTTCAGGGCGAGGGCGCGCGCGCGGGGCGGCGGGCAGTGTTCGTGCGCTTTGCGGGCTGCAATCTGTGGAGTGGGCGGGAGCAGGATCGCGCGAGCGCCGTCTGCCAGTTTTGCGACACCGATTTTGTCGGCACCGATGGCGTGGGCGGAGGCAAGTTTACCGAGGCGGCGGCGCTGGCCGCTGCTGCTGCTGTGCTCTGGGGCGAGGGCACGGCGGAGCGTTATGTCGTGCTCACCGGCGGCGAGCCGATGCTTCAGGTCGACGACGCGCTGGTCGATGCCTTGCATGAGGCGGGTTTCGAGATCGCGATCGAGACCAATGGCACCATTGCGGTGCATCCGGGCATAGACTGGGTCTGCGTCAGTCCGAAACTGGGCAGCGAGGTGGTGCAGCGCTCGGGCGACGAGCTCAAACTCGTGGTTCCGCAGCCGGGGCATGAAATAACAGATAACATATTAAAAAATATGGAAAATTGGAAATTTCATACCCTGCTTGTCCAGCCAAACGACAACCTGAACAAAGCCGCCAATATCCACGCCTGCATCGACCTCGTCATGGCGCATCCCCAATGGCGCCTCAGCCTGCAAACCCACAAGCTGTTGGGGCTGCAATAGCGCCTTACTGATCCGCGACCACTTCCTCCTGCGCCGGGGTTGCCGCATTGCCGGTCTGCTTCTCGCTGGCATTCCCGGCGGGCGCTCCAGTCGGTGCCGCATTGGTCAGCGCAACCGCTGGCGTCTCGGTCTGCACGCCATCGAGATCGGTCATCCCGTCGTTGATAGTGCCGTCGGCCTTCTCAAGGTCAGAAAGATGCGCCTGTGTGGTGTTGCCTGTCGATTTGCCGCCGCACGCGCCGAGCAGCAGGCTTGCCGTGAGAACTGCGGCGAGCGGCATGAGGCGCAGGCGGGCAGGGGGGAACGGCATGACTATCTCCTCGGTGGGTTCTTTGCGCACATCCCTAGCCGCGCGCGGCGCTCTGCTCAAGCGGAACAGGCGGATTGTTCGGGGCATTTGCGTAGGCTCGACAGAAAAGCCGGGAAATGCACCCGCAGAGCTTCATCGAAATCGGACAGGGTCGCAGCGATGCCCAGAGCGTGCAGGCTGGTGACAGGAAATTCACTGATGCCGCAGGGAACAATGCCGGAAAAGTGCGAAAGATCAGGGCTTATGTTGACCGAAAATCCATGCAGAGTTACCCAGCGACGCACGCGCACACCGATGGCGCCGATCTTCGCCTCGTGTCCGTCGCGGTCATCGGTCCATATTCCAATCCGTCCCTCGGCCCGGCGTGCACTGACACCGAAGTCGCCGAGTGCCGCCATGACCCGGCCTTCGAGATTATGGACAAAGTTGCGGAAGTCCTTGCCGCGTTTGCCAAGGTCGATGCTCAGGTAGCCGACGGGTTTGCCCGGGCAGAGGAAGGTATA
>CAZLTO010000082.1:0-6041 GCA_964562475.1 uncultured Sphingobium sp.
GCGAGCGGGCGGACGCAAGGCGCGCCGTCGCGCGGCGGGCCGACGATCCGACCGGGGGCGAAGCGCGCCGAATATTCGCAAGTGAAGCGCGCGGCGGCATCCGGGCGCTGGCGGATCGCGAAGCCCAATAAAGGCGTCGCCCGCCCGCGCGAGCCGCAGGGGCGGCCCTGATCGGTCCATGGCGTTTCGGTGCCGCTCGCGCTTAGTGTCTTATACTCGATGGCCGAGGGAGCGATGTTGGTCATCGGCGTGATCGAGAGGCATTCGATCGCCTTGTCCCCACTCGCCGCGCCGACCCACGACTGATCCATGCCGATCAAGTCGCCCATATATTCGACATGCGCCACGATTTGCGCACGGAGCAACGCTGCAGCGGGTGCGGCGATCGGCGGCTGGCCGGGGGCGATGATCGGTTGCTGAGGCGGAGTGTCGGCGAAGGCATAAGCGCCCTGCTCGCCGTCGAGCTTGCGCACGTCGATATGCAGCGGCGAGAGGCCCGGCGCGGTCAGCGACACCACCACCACCTTCACGCTGTCGGTGTTGACCTTGAGGATCACGCTGTCTTGGCCACTGCGCAGCCATTGATGCTCGGAGCCCGGCGCGGAGACATATTCCACGGCGTTCTTCGGCTGGCCGGGCGCGGTGACGATCTGCAACGCGGGCAGCATCGGCATATGCTCGGCCGGGTGTTCGCCAGACGGCATGACCGAGAAATGATAGAGCCCGCGAGCGAGGGTAAGGAATTCGGCGGTGGAGGTGAGGGCTTTGCCGGGGTCGCGCATGATCGAGCCTTTGGGTGCGTGAAGGGTGAGGGAGATTTCGGGCAGACCCGAAACTACGGCGGAGTTAGGCCGGGGCGCGGGCGCTTCCGGCAGGGTTGCTTCTGAAGCGCGGCCCATGAGAATGTCGTTGATCTGCGCGGCGGGCGTATCGAGCGGCAGCAGGCGGTGGGGCTGGGCGCTGCGGCGCAGACGCTCGGCGATCGCGCCGAGGTCGAACGCGACGATCGGCAGCCCGGTCGCCATCGCGTGACTGAGCGAATAGCTCCACGTCTCCGGCGTTACTGAGGGCAGGAAGATCGTGGACGGCGCCTCGCGTTGCAGCAGCTCGGGCAGCTCGGCATCGTCATAGCGACCGGTAATGAAAACCTTGCCGGTGGCGAGCAGCGCCTCCTCCTCGTCCGAGAAGCCGATCAGCACGAACTCCAGCGGCAGGTCATGCAGCGCCGCGTGGCGGGCGCAGGCGAGCAATACCGCGCGGCCCTTTTGCTCGCCGATCGCACCGAGGATCGCAACGCGATGCGGGACGGGGTTGGCGATGGGACGGGGGGTGAGCGGCGTCTCCTCCCAGCGTGCGGGGGTGAACTCCACAGCTGGGAACATGCGCGCATAACGCTGCGCCACATCCTCGCACGGGACGAAGATGTGGCGCGCCTGACGGAGCCATTGGTCGCTACGCTCCTTCAGGGCATCGGGATCGAGCCGGTCATGCAGTTCCGAGCCGTTTTGCATGATGCAGCTTTTGCACCCCGCCGCGCCCGGCTCGCCGCAATAGGTCGCGGAAGCGCCCAGCAGGCTCAGGCGCGGGCAATACCAGCTGTAATCGTGGATGAAGATATCCGCCGGGGCATCGAGTGCGAGGCAGGCATCGACGAACGGCGCATCGAGGCCGAGGAAATGATGCAGCTCGACATGCTTGATCGGGAGGGCAGCAAGGAGATCGCGGAACGCCTCGATCCCGTCATCGGCACGGAAGGCGAGATCCTGAAATTCCTTGCTTCCGGGCAGGGTAAGCCTCGCCTGGCTGTGGTCTGCATCAGGCCGCAGCAGGATCGGCAGATAGCCCTGATGCTCCAGTGCCGCGATGCGCGCCTCGACATGCTTCTGCACCCCGCCCGCCAGCGCCAGCGACACCAGCAGCGCGACCGGGCGCCTGTTTTCGTGCAGTATCGCGGTGTCGATTTGTCGACGCAGGTCGCCAAGCGGCTGGGCCTTGTGGAAAGCGTCGACGAGCGCCTTGTAGGCCGGGTGACGCTGATCCAGCACCGCCTCGTTGCGCGCCATCCATCCGTTGCGCGTCGCGCCGAACGAGGTGCCGTTGCGGTGGAGCACATAAACATCGCCCGCGATCACATGCCGCCAGCCATGCGCACTCGCCCGCATGCAGAAGTCGTTCTCCTCGCCATAACCGCGACCGAACAGATGCTCATCAAATGCGCCGACCTGATCGAGCGAGGCGCGGCGGACGAATAGGCAGAAGCCGACGCCGGTCGGCGCGTCGACATGCTGCCCCGCATTGGCCGATGCGGCGGCCTCGTCGCGCAGCCGGGCCATCTCCTCGGTGCAGGCGGTTTCTTCGCCGCCGGGATAGCTGGCGATCGAGCCTGCGTTGGAGAGGGGGGTGACGGTGGCGATGGCGGGATCAGCGGCGGCATGGGCGGTGAGGCGCTCGAACCAGCCGGGGAAAACGAGGGTGTCCGAATTGAGCAGGATTACGTCGTGGCCGGGGACAGCGGCCATGCCGCGATTGGCCGCGCCTGGGAAACCGAGATTGCGCTCGTTGCTGATGACCGTGACGCGCGGATTGCGCGCATGTTCGCGCATCAGTTGGGTGATGGCAGCCTCAGGGCTGGCATCGTTGACGAGGATCAGCGGAGCGTCTGCGGGAATGGTATCCAATACGCTCTCGATGCAGGCGCGGGTTTCCTCTGCGCCACGATAGACCGGGATGACGATGGCGGTGCTGCTGGCGGTGGTGGAGGGGCGCTTTGCCCGCTTCGGCGCGCGATAGGGCTTGACCGTAGCGAGGCTGATCGGCGAGCCGGGGAAGGGAACGATCCTGCCATCGGGCAGCGCGACCGAGAGGCTGAACGACGCGCCGGTGAGCTTGTCGAGCGTGCCGAAGGGCAGCGCGAACCGCCAGCTTCCCGGTGTTCCGTCGTCCGGTAGCAGTATGACCGGCTGAGGCACGCCCTTCTTCTCCAGCAGCAGCTTTGGTGGAAGGGAGGGCGCCCAACCGAGGCTGACTGTGCCGGAAATGGATGCAGGCTGCACGGTCGCCGAGCCGGTCAGGCCGAAGTTCGCCGGAAGCGTGATTGTGCTGCCGATGAGGCGGATATCGGTGCCGAGCGCTTTGATCCGCAGGCCGTCCGTCGCACGCAGCTCCGATAATTGCGCGTCGATCTGCGCTTCGCCCTTGGTGGGGAGGCTGACGGTTTCGCGCTTGCCGCCGGGGGTGCACAGCTCCAGCACCAGCATCTCCGCATGGGCGGGGGTGGGGATATGGCCGATGAGTTTGAGATCGGGTGTGACGCCGATCCAGCCGCACTGCGCGCGCTCCGCCACCAGCGCGTCCGCCGCCTTGGCGAGCGCGCCGTCCTGCTCGACGGCGAAACGGGCGAGAGTGCTGCCGAGCGCCGCACTGGCAGTATCCCAATCGCCGGAGAGCCGCAGCGCGTCGATATGGAGCGCGGCGAGATCGGCATCGACATGCTGCGGCTCCAGCCTGGCGAACACCCGCAGCGCCCGCTCCGCCTTGCCCTCGCTCATGAGCAGCGTCATCAGGATCTGGCACACCAGCGGAGTTTGAGGCGACAAACGCCACGCCCGGTCCGCATAACGCAGCGCAACGTCAAAGCGGCCATCGGCAATGGCGGTGTTTGCCATGTCGATGACCGCAGACAGGGAGACGTTATGCAGTTGCAGGGCTTCCTGCGCCATGTTGGTATTATCCCTGTTAACTTCGTGCATCAGTCCTCACAAAAAAGCCCGGCCACAGCCGGGCTTTTCAAGGTTGCTAAGGGGATCAGGTGAAATCGGACGCAGAGAGGTTGGTGAAGTTCTTGAGCGTGATCTGCGTGCCATCGGAGAGCTTGAGCACGGTGGAACCGGCCTTGATCGTCGCCGATGTGATGTCCGATATGCTGTAGCCGCCGCCGGACAGGTCGATCTTGTCCATGCCGTGGGTGAAGTCGGTGATGACATGGGTGGCGTTCGAGGCGCTGCCGCTGTTGACGAAGCGGAAGCTGTCTCCGCCCGAGCCGCCCGTCCGCGTATCCTTGAAGCTGCCGCCAATGAGCAGGGCCTTTCCGTCGCAGCCGTCCGCCTTCATCGCGCCGGAGCCGCCGATGATGGTGTCGAAGCCGCCGCCGCCGAGGATCGTCGCCGAGCCGCTGCCCGCCATGACCGAGTCATTGCCATGACCGCCGCCCTCGAAGTTGAGCCTGCCGCTGCCGCCGAACACGGTCGTGCCCTTGGTGTTGGTGATGTCGACATTGCCCGCGCCGAGATAGACGGTGTCGTTGCCGCTCAGGTTGAGATCGTGGCGACCCGCGCCCAGCTGGTGGATCGTCATGTCGCCGTTGAGGTCGTAGCTGCCGCCGACGGTGGAATTGAGCGTCAGGTCCATCGTCGATGGGCCACTCTTCACGATATCCGCCGAGCGTCCGGTGACGGTGATATCGTTGTCGCCGGAGCCGGTGACGGTGAACTTGCCGCCGCCAGTGACGATCGTGTTGTCGCCGCCGTTGATGTCGAAGTTCGCGCTCTTGTCGACGACCACATTGTTGGTGCCGCCGTTCAATTCGATCTCGTCGCCCACGCGGGAGCCGGTGATCGTGGCATTGCCGCCCCACATGCGCACGGTGTCGTTGCCCGAGGCAAGCGAAATGAAGGCGTTGCCGCCAGCCTGGCCGTTGTTGGCGAGCTGGATGCGATCACCGCCACCGCCACCGGCGATCGTGACATTGGCCGCGCCTGCGGCGTTGATGGTGTCTGCGCCGCGTCCGCCTGCGATCAGCTGCACGGTCGAGTTGCCGGTGATCTTGGTTCCCTCGCCGCCCGTGACGACAATCGCATCGAGATCGGGGGTTGCGGTGACGTTGTGGGTGTAGCGGCTGTCGACGTTCAGCACGTCCAGCACGGTGGGCGAGCCTGGGAACAGGGGGATGCCCTGTACGCTCGAGGATGCGAACTGGCTGGAGAGTGCCGCGAGCGCGTTCTTGGCCGTAACCAGGTCCGCGCCGGACAGACTGAGCGATGCGCTGTTGCCGCCGGTAACTGTTGCAGTAGCCATATGTGGTCCCCCTAGGGTTGGGCGTTCCGGCGATTTTTCAGGTCGGGAACGCTTGGGTGGTTGCTATCGGGTGTCGAATTAAAATTGCTTTAATCCGGCGGCATAGTCAAACGTAAATGTAAATAAGGTATAGTATAAATTAAGTAATTAGATCGTTATAAGATCGATGATTGTTTAGTTAATCACAGATTAACTCGATAAAATTTTCTCACTGGTCTCGATAAATGCAGAATTAAAATAAAATTTACTATTATTACATGGATTTTCTCGTAAAATTATCCCATCGCTATGATATCGGGATATATTTCGCGTGCTGTGAGCGGGTATAGGGCGCGAATGAGCTGGCGGGCGGGGTGGCGCTGCGCGAATCACAGCACAGGCATTGCAAGGCAGTTGTTTCGTCCTGTGTGCCGGGATGAGCGCGCAAGATTTGGCGCCAATGCCTTCCGGTATGGATTCATTCGAGACGACCACCGGCGCGGGCGGTGAAACGGATCAGCAGGCCGCGGGTCCAAAGCCCCGATTTCATCTCATCATATTCGTCTGCATCGAGATCGGCGCGTTCGCAACGAGCCGCCACCCAAGACCTCACCGCTTCCCCCCTTGGCCTTCGGGACCGGGGGATAGACGAATCGCTAGCGGAGAGGGTGGGCTGCAGGATAGCGGAAATGTGTGAGAGTTGGGTTCACCCCACCAAGCTCTTCGCCACCGCTTCTGCGACCTTGATGCCGTCGATGGCGGCGGAGAGGATGCCGCCGGCATAGCCCGCGCCCTCGCCTGCCGGGAACAGGCGCTCGGTGTTGAGGCTCTGGATATCCCTGTCCCGCGTGATGCGGATCGGCGAGGAGGTGCGGGTTTCGACGCCGGTCATGACCGCGTCCGGGTGGTCATAGCGCGCGATCTGGCGGCCGAAGACGGGCAGCGCCTCGCGGAATGCCTCGATCACGAAATCAGGCAGGCAGCGCGAG